>CAZSLR010000052.1:0-11415 GCA_964607635.1 uncultured Oscillospiraceae bacterium | reverse complement strand
GCACTCAAGCATTTGGAATTTTTCCCGGTAGACATTAATAAAGCTGATTATCTTACACTGCTGAGAGTGCCTGGAATCGGTACGATCAGTGCACGCAGAATAATAGCCGCACGCAGAAGCCATAGCCTCAGACCTGAAAATCTTGCCGGTATAGGAATTGTACTCAAACGTGCATCCTGGTTTCTTACCTGTCAAGGCAAATACATTGCGCCTTTTTACCCTGAGGCAGCGAAGCTACGTTTTTTATTGTCGGATAAGGCTGGAAGAAAGAGACAGGATATCAGGCAGATTAGTCTGGAGGAGCTGCAATACCATGATACTGCGAATTGAGGACAGTTTTGAGGGCATATTATCGGCAGCAGCATGGAGTATAAGGAATAACCGGATGCCAGATGCCATTATCAGGGGCGAAGATTGCCCGCTATTAATTGAATACGAATTTCTAGAAACTGAAGATGATATTACTGACAAGCATTTTCGTTATCTAGCACGAGCTATTGGAAATAATGCCGCTGCTGATGTCATTTTCGAGCTTCGCTGCGCATTTTTGTCTGAAACCGTCGGCATAGAATTGGCCGTTCTGGAATATATCAAGCTTGCTGTCAAGCTAAGAATAGATCCGGCGAACTGTGAGGATCTGCCAGAGGCCAGAGCAATAACAACAGCCGCCAGACGTTGCCTGCGTATGTCTCACTCCTACAAAGGAATTCTTCGTTTTCGCAAAACCAGCAACATTGGTATTGATTTGTATTTTGCGGACATTGAAAGTGACTGTAATGTTTTGCCTCTGATTGCAGATCATTTTGCTGAGCGTTTTAGGGATCAGAATTTCATTATCAGAGATCTTAAGAGAAATAATGCCGTCTGCCATGAGGCGGCAGACGGCAGAACATATTTCGTCAAACTGGAGAGCAGTGATGATAATATGTCTTTATCAAACACTGTCGCCGATTATGATCAGATGGACAAGATATGGCAAGAATACCTCAAACATCTGTCAATTCCCGAAAGAGAAAATCGCAATCTCCAGAGATCTAACCTGCCTCTAAAATATCGCGGGCATATGACAGAGTTCAGTCTTGATCCTCGAGACCAGGCATTATGATATCGTTAGGCAGCTTGCCGGCAGGTATCATGGGATATACATTAACTGAACTGTCAAGCACTACATGGATCAGATATGGGCCATCAGTTTCATAAGCTGCCTTAATCTCTCTCTTAAAAGAGTCTGGATCGGTCGCTTTACCTGCTCTAATGCCATATGCATCAGCAAGCTTTAGAAAATCAGGATTTGATTCTAATATGGTATGACTATAACGTTCATCGAAGAATAATTCCTGCCACTGACGAACCATACCAAGACAACTATTATCCATTACAAATATTTTCACAGGCATTTTATGGCTGGCAATTACACCCAGCTCCTGCAAAGTCATTTGGAAACCGCCATCTCCAACAAATAAAACCGTAGTGCGTTCAGGATAAGCTGTCGCTGTACCCATTGCCGCTGGTATACCAAAACCCATCGTACCGAGACCGCCAGATGTGATCCAGCTGCGCGGTGATTCAACCGGATAATGCTGAGAAGCGAACATCTGATGTTGTCCAACATCTGTTACCAAAATTGGATCTTCACCCTTCCAGGCTTTTGCCGCCTCATGGATTACATACTGAGGCTGTAATGGAGTTGTAGGCTCATACATAGGCTGTTTCAGTTCGTCATAGCGCTTCTTCATCTTTAGAAGCTGTTCAAGCCATGGCTTCCAACTCTCATTCAAGCGCCCGCATGATTCAGTATCAGGCAGCGACGCCAGCATGGTTTCGAAGAAGTCAGCGGCATCATCTTCTATTTGAATAGCTGCTTTAACATTTTTACCTATCTCAGCCGCATCAACATCTACATGAACCACAAATCTCTCTGTATCCTGGCTATAGATAACAGGATCACCAACAATTCTGTCACTGAATCTGGTGCCAACTGCAAGCAACAGATCACAGGTTCCAAGAGCCTTATTAGCCTGAGGCGTTCCATGCATACCAAGATTGCCCAAATAAAGTGGATGATCTTCAAGCATAGCGCCCTTGCCCATCAGCGTGGTTGCCACTGGAATACCTGTACATTCAGCAAAACGCTTGAGGTCTTCAGTAGCGCCTTTGGAAATTATGCAGCCTCCACCTGCCAGAATCATTGGCTTCTTGGATTTATTGATAGCTTCATAAACCTGTTCAGCCATAGAAGCAGTACGCACACGAGGCGGCCTGTGCCTTACATAAGTGGATGTTGCTGCTGACTGGTTGGAGATGTCAGTATTGATCTCCATCATCATAATATCCTTAGGCACATTTACAAGCACCGGTCCTGGTCTACCCTGAGTTGTCAGATCCCATGCCTCTTCAAGGATCGGCAGCAGCTCATCAGGATTCATTACCAAATAATTGTACTTCGTAATCGGTTGAGTAATGCCGGTAATATCAGCCTCCTGGAAGGCATCAGTTCCAGTTGCTTTTCTTGCTACTGCTCCAGTTATGGCCAGCATAGGCACAGAATCAAGCATCGCATCTGCCAGACCGGTAACTAAATTTGTCGCTCCAGGGCCAGATGTAGCGATGACTACACCCGGTATACCGGTAGCTTTAGCGAAGCCTTCGGCGGCATGGGCGGCTCCTTGTTCATGTCTGGTCAATATATGTGGGAAATCAGCCTTGTAGATCGCGTCATACAAAACAATAATCGGACCTCCGGGATAGCCGAAGGCATGATTTACACCTTTTCTCTTTAGAAAATCTACTATCAGTTCTGCTCCGTTCACTACTGTTCCTCCTGACATATGATCGAAATATCAATAAGTCTCATTCGATCGTTCTTAATCGATAATTCTTGCACCACGGCTGCTTATATCAACATTCTTCTGATAACGCTTAAGTACACCACTCAGATTTCTATCTGGCGCAGGTACCGGCTCACGCTTTGACAGCTCTTCGTCACTTACCATAAGCTCTATCTGTCTCTCAGCTATATCGATCCTCACAAGGTCATTCTCCTGAACACGTGCCAGAATTCCTCCGACTGCGGCCTCTGGACAAACATGCCCGATCGACGCGCCTCTGGTGGCGCCGGAGAAACGACCATCTGTTATAAGTGCTACTGAATTGTCCAGACCCATACCTGCAATTGAAGCAGTCGGCGAAAGCATCTCTCTCATGCCCGGTCCGCCCTGAGGCCCTTCAAACCGAATTATAACAACATCTCCGGCCTTTATTTTGCCAGCGAAGATCGCTTCACTTGCTTCCTCTTCACTATTGAAAACACGTGCCGGACCTTGATGCTTCATCATTTCTGGCAGCACCGCACCCTTTTTGACAATACAGCCATTGGGGGCAAGATTGCCAAACAGGACAGCGAGCCCTCCATCCTCAGCATAGGGATCCTCGACTGATCGTATGACAATATTGTCAGCACCTTTGTTTCTAGCAATTCTATCAGCTACTGTTCCGTTAACTGTTGCACAATCAGTTGAAATGAGGTTTGCTTTTGCCAGCTCGGCCATTACTGCAGGGATTCCGCCTGATTCGTTTAAATCCGTTATGAAAGCAGGTCCTGCAGGGCTAAGCTTGCATAGCTGTGGAGTTTTACAGCTGATTTGATTGATCTCTTCAAGTGTGAGCTCATAACCGCACTCTCTGGCGATTGCCAGCAAATGAAGAACTGTATTCGTAGAGCCGCCTAGAGCCATATCCACATGGAGTGCGTTGCGTATTGATTTCTCATTCATAACCTGAGTAGCTGTCAGCCCACTCTCCAGAAGCTCAACAATACGCTCGCCTGTCATTTTAGCAAGTCGGACACGATCTGCGTAAACCGCCGGAATAGTACCTGCTCCCGGCAAAGACATTCCCATCGCTTCGGTCAAGCAACTCATTGTGTTAGCAGTATACATACCCGAACAGCTGCCACATGTCGGACATGCTGACATCTCCATAGCCCGAAGCTCATCGTCACTCATTTTTCCGGCAGAGTGTGCTCCAACAGCTTCAAAAACATTGCTCAAACCGATGTTTTCTTTGCCGAACTTGCCGGGAAGCATTGGACCGCCACCAATAAATATACTTGGAAGGTTCATTCTAGCTGCAGCAAGCAGCATGCCAGGCACAACCTTGTCACAGCTTGGAATAAATACCACGGCATCAAACGCATGTGCGGTCAGCATGATCTCACAGCTGTCCGCGATCGTATCACGGCTGATTAAGGAATATTTCATGCCGACATGATTCATTGCCAAGCCATCACAGATCGCGATAGCGGGAAACTCAAAAGGAACACCGCCAGCCTGCCTGATGCCGGCTTTTACCGCGTCTGTAAGTGTTCTAAGATGAATATGACCCGGAACTATTTCATTGAAGGAATTTACTACCGCTACAAAAGGCCGCTTCATTTCACTCTCTGATAAGCCGAGGGCGTATAGTAAAGAACGGTGAGCCGCACGGGTCGGTCCCTTTTTGATTGCATCGCTTTTCATGATTGCTTCACAGGTCAGACTAATGAATAATCAGGCCTGCTGCCTCCTTCCTGGGTATCAGGTCTCAAGGGCCTGTATTACAAGCTCGCTCATTTGGCGTGTACCAACAAGCTTCTGATTTGTATCCTTCTCATTATACTGATAAATATCACCTGTTCTATAGCCTTCTGCCAGCACTTTGGTTACGGCCTGTTCAATCATTTCTGCTTCCGATGGCAGATTCAGCGAATATCTCAGCATCATAGCCGCTGATAATATTGTTGCAAGGGGATTAGCCTTATCCTGTCCTGCGATATCGGGAGCCGAGCCATGAATCGGCTCGTACATGCCAGGAGTACCGGGAGCACCCAATGAAGCAGACGGCAGCATACCGATAGAGCCGGTGATCATGGCCGCTTCATCAGAGAGGATATCGCCAAACATATTTGTGGTTACGACAACATCGAATTCATCAGGTCTCTTGATCAGCTGCATCGACGCGTTGTCGACATATAGATGATCGAGCTCGACCTCCGGATATTCCTCAGCAACACGAAGCATAGTTTCCCGCCATAAACGTGAGCTCTCAAGGACGTTGGCCTTATCAACACTGGTCAGGCGACAACCGCGCTTCATGGCCATTTCGAAGCCTGATCGCGCGATTCTCTCTACCTCGGCCACACTATAGGCTTCTGTGTCATAAGCTTCCTCTCCTTGTGGTGTTTCACGTCTGCCGCGTTCACCGAAATAAATGCCGCCTGTAAGCTCTCTTACGAAGACAATATCAATGCCGCGCTCAGCGATCTGCGGATGGAGAGGACAGGCACCGGCCAGAGCCTGATGCAAAACCGCCGGTCTGATATTCGCATATAGCCCTAATTCGCCTCTAAGCCCAAGCAGCGCACGCTCAGGTCTTCTGTCACCAGGCAGATTATCCCACTGCGGTCCGCCGACAGCACCTAAGAGAATAGCATCACTCTTACGACAGCCGGCAATGGTTGCCGCCGGCAGCGGTTCTCCTGTAGCATCGATCGCGATACCACCGGCAAGCCACTCAGTGAACAAAAATTCATGTCCGCAAGATTTCGCGACTGCTTCAAGCACAGCTCTTGTTCCATTTGTTACTTCAGGTCCGATACCGTCTCCCGGTATCACCGCGATCTGATATTTTGCCATTATGCCTGCTCCTTTTTCTTGCTGATATAGCCAACCAGACCATCAGCCTCTATTATTTTCTTAATGAACTCGGGAAAAGGCTCCGCCTGGAAGCTCTTACCTGTCGTCGCATTGAAAATCACACCAGTATCAAAATCGACCTCCAGCTCATCTCCGTCAGTAATAGCCTCAGAAGCTTCAGGGCATTCCATAATAGCAAGGCCCATATTGATCGCGTTACGATAAAAAATTCTCGCGAAGCTTGGTGCGATAACACAGCTTACACCGCTGGCCTTGATCGCAACCGGTGCGTGCTCACGCGATGAGCCGCAGCCAAAATTCGGTCCGGCGACGATCATATCGCCGGGCTTAACTCGGCTGACAAAGGTCTTATCAATATCCTCCATGCAGTGCGCGGCAAGTTCTGCCGGTTCCGCTGTGTTCAGATACCTTGCCGGTATGATTACATCTGTATCAACATTCGCGCCATATTTAAAAGCCTTGCCTTTTGCCTTCATATTTTTATCCTCCATTATTGCTGCATATAGTTTCCGCTTGATAATCGATCATTATCTGCCAGGTTCAAAGCTCTGCCGGGCCGGCTACATAGCCTTTGACTGCTGAAGCGACCGCAACAGGAACACCTGCCAGATAAACCTCTGATTTCGGGTGGCCCATACGACCGACAAAATTACGGTTGGTTGTAGCAACACAACGCTCACCGGCAGCAAGAATACCCATATGTCCGCCCAGACAAGGCCCACAGGTGGGAGCGCTTACCACTGCACCGGCATCAATGAAAATCTCGATCAGGCCTTCGCGCAGACATTCTCTGTAAACACGCTGCGAACCAGGTATGACGATCAGCCTCAGACCCTTGCTCACCTTGTGACCCTTGATCAGCTGAGCAGCCAGTCTCATATCCTCCATTCGTCCATTGGTACAGGAGCCAATAACTACCTGATCAATATCAACACGTTCGAAGCTGCCGATCGCTCTGGCGTTTTCTGGCAAATGCGGGAAGGCAACTGTAAGAGGCACTTGTGCCAGATCAATCTCGATCGTACGAATGTATTCTGCGTCTTCATCCGCTGCGAACGCCGTGTACTCACCACGCTCAAAGCGCTCAGGCGCAAAAACCTTCAAATAGTCGAGCGTAATTTCGTCTACCGGGAAAATACCGTTTTTGCCACCGGCCTCGATCGCCATATTACAGATCGTAAGGCGATCTGACATAGGAAGTGAAGCCACACCATCTCCGCTAAACTCCATTGACTGATAGAGGGCTCCATCAACACCAATGATGCCTATTATATGCAAAATGAGATCCTTGCCGGTAACACCGGGGTTCAATTTACCGCTGAGCCTGAAATTGATTGCCTCCGGCACTCTGAACCAGGTCTGTCCTGCAACCATGGCACAGGCCAGATCAGTACTGCCGACACCTGTGGCAAAAGCTCCAAGAGCACCATATGTGCAGGTATGAGAATCAGCGCCGATAATCGCGTACCCCGGCATAACAAGACCGTTCTCAGGTAATACGACATGCTCGATGCCCATTGTAGCTTCACCCTGTTCATAGTAATGCTCAATGTCAAACCTTCTGGCAAAAGTCCTCATTCTGGCGCAATGCTCAGCGGATTTGATATCCTTGTTAGGCGTAAAATGGTCAGGCACTAGAGCTACCTTCGATTTATCAAACACATCAGCCGCACCAGTTTCTTCAAAAACCTTGATCGCAGGTGGTGTAGTAACATCATTACCAAGTACTAAATCAAGCTTAGCCTCGATCAGCTGTCCGGCACTTACTTGCTCCAGGCCTGCATGAGCCGCTAGAATCTTCTGAGTCATTGTCATCGACATAATTTATTCCTCCCAGCCTAATTGAATTCGCATCAGTTTATATTCGAGTGAGTCTACGAGCGCCTGCCAGGATGCCTCCAGGATATCAGTAGATACACCGACAGTACGCCAGACCCTATGTCCGTCTGTTGATTCAATCAAGGTACGAACGCTCGAAGCAGTAGCATCGGCATTGAGCACACGTACCTTGAAGTCTGTAAGTCTGACATCAGTCAGCTCAGGGTAAAAAACCTTCATTGCCTTCTTAAGCGCTCTGTCCATAGCATTGACCGGACCTTCACCCTCTGCGGCTGTCGTCTCGTCAACACCATCCACCAGAATTTTTATGAAGGCATAAGCACTATATTCGCCAGTCTGTGGCTGCTCACTTGCGATCCTGATCTTCTCAAGATTGAAAAACGGCTTGTAAATACCAAGCTCCTTACAGACCAGAAGCTCCTGCGATGCTTCTGCGCCCTCGAAATGATAGCCCTCATGCTCCATAGCCTTAAGCTTTTGCAGCACTACAGCCACCTCAGGTGCGTCCTTGGCCATTTCTGGTCTGATTCTCCTGATAACATCAAGAGCAGCCGATCTTCCGGCGATCTCAGACATCAGGAAACGTCTTGAATTACCAACCGATTCCGGTGGTACATGCTCAAACGTCGCCGGATTTTTCTTAACTCCATCCACGTGCATGCCGGCCTTGTGTGTAAAGGCTGATAAGCCGACATAGGGCTCACCCGTAGGGATAACTATATTAGCGATCTCAGCCATAACTCTTGCGATCGATGTCAGTTTCTCCAAACGTCCCTCCGGCAAACAGGATATATCATACTTAAGCTCAAGATTGGCGATTATTGTAGCCAGATTGGCATTACCGCAGCGTTCACCGATTCCATTTAGAGTTCCCTGAACATGATCCGCACCGGCCAATACCGCGGCGATTGAATTAGCGACTGCCATACCGGTGTCATTATGGCAATGGATTCCAATCTTCATCCCGGCAAAAGCCGAGACCATTTCAGTGGTCACTCTGGATACCTCTTCCGGCATTGTTGAGCCATTTGTGTCACAAAGACAAATGCAGACAGCTCCGCCACGCTGTGCAGCCCGCATACACTCGATAGTGTATTCCCTATTATCACGCCATGCTTCGAAGAAGTGCTCAGCGTCAAAAATGACCTCGCGGCCCTTGGCTGTCAACCAGGCGATCGTATCCTCTATCATCAGAAGATTTTCCTTCCTGGATACACGAAGCACCTCGCGGACCTGAAGATCCCAGCACTTACCGAACACAACTATTGTTTCTGTCCCTGCAGAAAGCAGATCAGCCAGACCCGGATCATCCTGAGGCTTGATTCCCTTGCGCCTTGTACTGCCAAACGCCGCCAAGGCACGACCATAATTATCATTCGCGTCCTTTTGATATTTGGCGAAAAACTCGCGATCCTTAGGATTAGAACCAGGATTGCCTGCCTCAACATACCTGATACCAAGTGCTGCTAAATTCTCCAGCACCTGGAATTTGTCATTGACAGAAAAGGATATCCCCTCCATCTGGGCTCCATCACGTAATGTCGTATCCAATATTTCGATTTTACGCTTTGCCATCGGCTGCCTCCTGTCTTACTAATGTTTCGGACTACAGTCCTTCATAGTACAAGAATACTGGCACTTAGCTATTTTCACAATGTCACAGTGACTGTTTTTTCTTAACGCTTTCTGCCGAAACTAGAGAAAAATAAGCTATATATGCTATACTTACTTCTCGCTGGGTAATTAATCGTAACCAGTGAAACTATAATTAAAATTAGAAAAATAATGGAGTTTTTATGAGTATTCTGACACTGGAAAAAGTCAGCAAATCTTATTTCGGTACACAGGTCCTGGAGCAAATTTCATTCCAGCTCGACCGAAATGAACGACTGGCTCTAACTGGCAGCAATGGTACCGGCAAAACAACCTTGCTTAGATTAATAACCGGACTTGAGCAGCCTGACAGCGGCAGAATTATCCTGCCCTCATCAGTCATACCAGGTTATCTTTCACAGCATGTTGAGGAGATCAGCAGACTGGATATGAACGCGCTGCATGATCAGGAGCTGGATCGGATGGAGAAGGAGCTTCGGGAATGCGAAGCAAGCCTGGCCCGTATATCCTCTGATGATGGCAGCATCGATCCTGCTGAGCAATCAAGACTGTTAACACAGTATGGTCAGCTTACAGCAAGCTACGAAGCAGCCGGCGGCTATGATTTCCATCATCGAATGCAGGAAGCCCTGGACGGACTTGGCCTGGGCCGTGAAATACTGGACCGCCCGCTGCAGAGATTATCCGGCGGCGAAAGAATGCGTGTCGCGCTTGCGAGACTTCTGCTAAGATCACCTGATCTATTACTGCTCGATGAGCCGACCAACCATTTGGACGCTGAATCAATGGAGTGGCTTGAGCAGTTTTTGAACAGCTTCAAAGGAGCTGTGCTGTTTATATCACATGACAGAGCGTTTATCGATAATACTGCAACGGCTGTGGCTGAGTTAAGTCAGGGCAGTATAACCATACATAACGGCAATTATTCCAGCTTCGTCGAACAAGAGGCAGCCAGACAACTGACACTTGAAAGAGAAATCAAGAACCTGGCAAAAGAAGTTGAGCGACAGAAGCAGGTAACCCAGACCATGCTTTCGCATCGAAATATTTCCGGCTATCACGCTCGTGAAAGAGTAACCGCGAAGCTTGCTGCGAAATTAACAGTCATCAGAGATCAAGCTCGCAAGGAACAAAACAACCTTAATTTCCGCTTCATGCCAGGTCGTATTGATGGAGCCCCGGATAAAGAGCTGGCGAGAATAGGCAATGTCAGCTTCGGCTATAAGGAAGGCGAACCATTATTCGAGCAAGTGGATTTTTCGATAAGACGAGGTCAGAGATACTGTCTATGCGGACCTAATGGCTGTGGGAAATCAACACTGCTGAAGCTGATTATGGGTAAGATAAACAAATTTACTGGTGAAATAACCTTGTCAGAGCAAGCTACATTCGGACATATGGGACAGCATGTTGATTTCGAGGATGAGAACGCGACCATTATTGAAGCTGTCCAGAGACAGGCTGATGAACTCGATGAGAGCAGTATCCGAACCATGCTGGCAGGGTATGGTTTCCGCGATGTCGATGTTTTTAAGAAGCTCAGCGTATTGAGCGGAGGCGAACGGTCGAGAGTCTACCTCTGCTGTCTGCTGCTCGAGAGGCCGGATGTACTTTTCCTGGACGAACCAACCAATCATCTTGACATCAATAGTCGTGAGGTGCTTGAAAACGCGCTGAAAAACTATGAGGGATCGATACTTGCGGTCAGCCATGACCGCTACTTCATTGATCAGCTGGGCGGTACAGTGCTTGGTTTTATTAATGCCGATGTGAGCAGCTTCGACAGCTATGAAGCATATAGGCAGTATGCACGCAGGCATAACAGCAAGCAAGGCAGAAAAGCTGCAGCACTAGAAGGACCTGATGAGAGGCTAAACTCTGAAGCAGACAAGCTGAGAGCTGATAGCTCAGCAAAAACTGTCAATCGTGCTCAGGAGCGTAAGCTTGAAGCACGAAAGAGACAGAGAATAAAAGAACTGGAACAGCTGATAGAGTCTCTTGAAGCTGAGAAAATCGATTTCGAAGCCAGCTTCGGCCAGGATGATTCAGCTGCCAAGTACGAAAGATATGCTGAGGTACTAGCAAAAATTGACAGCAGCTATGAAGAGTATCTTGAATTGACACAAGAATAACTGATTCATATGAAATCATTATTGAAAAAGCCGGACATAACAATCCGGCTCTTTTTTTCTTTATCTTCTTGAATTATCTTTACGTCTTAAGGTATTATCAGCGGAATCGCTTGTTTTTTGACAGATATCTCAACAGG
>CAZSLR010000051.1:0-11546 GCA_964607635.1 uncultured Oscillospiraceae bacterium | reverse complement strand
AATGGAGCCATCTCTTTAGGACTGTGTGAATCGCGATGATATCAACTATACTCGTATGGTTCGCGGCTAGAATAAAAGCACCTTCTGTTGGGACATTTTCTAAACCAACAAAATCAAATCGATAAAAAATACGTCCGTACAACCAGAAGAAGCCTTTGACAAAACTTCGAAACCCACGATTAGTTTCAATACGAACCGGTTGAATAGGCTTCTTGTTCCTGATTGTCATTTTTTTCTTCCTCCAGAAGCATCAGCTATTATATCTGAAGGAGGTTTGGAAAATTCCTGAACCTCATGAGGCAGCATACCTATTTCTCTGATTATAGACTCTATTACCTGATCTATACTCAAATGCGTGGTATCCAGCAATATCGCATCATCAGCCTGTCTTAACGGAGCGACTTCCCTGGTGCTGTCCTGTAGATCACGATAATTGATGTCCTCTACGACCTGCTCCAGCGTCGTCTTATCATCACCCTTGGCACGCAGCTGCAGCAACCGACGCTGTGCTCTCTCCTCAGCCGTTGCTGTCAGAAAAAATTTCCAAGGGGCATCCGGCAGAACGTATGTCCCGATATCGCGCCCGTCTATGACAAGAGGTCTGCTGGCAGCCAGATGACGCTGAAGCTCAACCAGATGCCTGCGAACACAAGCCAAGGCACTAATATCTGAAGCAGCCTTGGACATTTCCGGAGTTCTAATCAGATCACTTACATCATTATCATCAACATATACGCGTTGTTCACCATCAATGAATCTAACATCTAGCATTGTACTGCAAAGCATAGACTCAACAGCCTGTTCATTCTGAGGTGATATAGCGCTATTGATAGCTTTCCAACCCATCGCTCTATACATCGCTCCGGTATCCAAATAGAGGATGCCATAATGCTCAGCGACCTTCCGTGCTATTGTACTTTTGCCCGCACCGGCAGGTCCATCCAATGCTATTGCAAACATAAAAAACCTCTCAAAATACTCTATGACCTAAGCCAACGGCTATTTCATTTAAATGAAGCAGACCAATACCGAAGTAAATACATACCCCAACATGATCCTCAAATCTCGCGATTCCAATTTTACCACCAACGTTGAGGCCAATTGCCTTGTTCATGATCTGTGACAACGCTTCTCTGGCCGCACCGGCAACTGCACCCTCTTCAGCATGTGTTGAGCTGATAAGGCCTTCTCTTTTGGCTGCTACCACTGCTCTCTCAATCATTCTGGATACAGATGAAATAAACTCACCACCAAAATCAACAGCTGCCGCATATATACCTTCTGCCGCTAGCTGATCACGCATCAGGCTCTCCTGAGATCGATCCTCAGTCAAGGCCATCCTGATGGCAGCGGAAGCAGCACGCTTACTACCAGAAGGTGTATGCTCACTCATACCTGCTGATCCCCCTTGTCATAAACATCATATTCATCCCAGATATGCTCTAGCTTCTCCAGTGTTTCGATCACATGCTCCTGACGCTTAAATCCGATAGCGGCTATCAAAGCGTTTATAACACTCAAAGGAGCAACCAGACTATCGACAAAGGACATCATATCACTTGGTGCCAGCAAGCTGATATCAGAGTTTTCTGCAACTGGTGATTCCGATTTATCTGTAATAGCTACAACTGTCGCTCCGGTCGAACGGGCATAAGTCATTGCTTTGATCGTTCGTTTGGAATAACGCGGGAAGCTTATCGCCACTACAACATCCTGCTTGCCAACCGGCAAGATCTGTTCAAACATTTCGCTAACGCTAGTAGTATGAACTAGTCTGATGTTGTCAAAAATCAAATTGAAATAGAATCCCAGAAATGATGCCAGAGGTGCAGCGCTTCTTACACCAAGAATATATATCTTCTCAGCACCTAATATTGCATCAACAGCCTGATTGAATTTTTCGCGATCTAGTTTGTCTGATGTTCTTCTCAGCTTCTCAATATCTGACTGCAAAACAGCTCCAAGAATATCTTCTCTGCCAGCCAGCTTGAATGAAGCTCTCATACGCTGTACAGAGGTGAGTCTAACCTTAAGCTCCTCCTGGAGCTCCTTCTGAAAATGAGGATACCCATCGAATCCAAGCTCCATAGCAAATCTGACAACAGTCGATTCACTGACGCCAGCTTCTTCGCCTATTCTGGCAGCAGTCAAATAAGCCGCCTGCTCATAATGGTTAAGAATGAAGGACGCGATTGCTTTCTGACCTTTGCTCATTGTAGCCATTTGCTGGCTGATACGATTCATAAGACTCATACTATTTGACTGCATGGATACTACCTTCTCCATTTGATAACTGACCAGCTGTCAGCTGTGCCGTATAGCGGCAACTACAAATTCCCAATTGCTGTGCAATGACCAGCTCCCATTAAGAGAGCTGGTCATAATTACAGCTGAATAATTATTGTAAGTCATTTTTGCGCTCTCGGCAAATGTGACTAATCAGAAAATTTGCTTAGACTGGCTGATATGCCTCGTCTACGCTGCCGGCAGCTTCATCAACCAGATGACGCTGAGCACGACGCCAGCGGAAATACTTCTCCGCGACCTGCGGGAACATACCATATGTGAGTACATCCTCCTCCTGCTCGATCCATTCGGCAGCCTCTGCACGGATCTTTTCCAGTTCAGGCTCAAGAAGATCTGCAGGTCTGCAGGTAATCTGCTCCTCTCCCTTTAAGATCTTATCGATAAACTCTTTCTTCATAGGTGCAGGTGTTGTACCGTACTTACCCATTACGACATCCTTTGATTCCTTAGGTACCATTTTGTATCTCTCACCGGTAACAACATTCATAACAGCCTGTGTACCAACGATCTGTGATGACGGGGTAACCAGCGGAGGATAACCGAAATCCTCACGTACACGTGGAACCTCCTGAAGAACCTCAAGCAGCTGATCCTCTTTGCCAGCCTGTTTAAGCTGTGATACCAGATTTGAAAGCATACCGCCCGGGACCTGATACTTAAGAGCATTAACGTCAACACCGAGCATTTTCGGACTGATAAGACCACTGGAGATCCAGCGCTCTCTAACATCAGAGAAATGAGCGGAAATCTCAGTCAGTTTATCGAGATCCATACCAGTGTCATATTCTGTGCCTGCCAGAGTTGCTACCAGTGGTTCTGTAGGCGGCTGAGAAGTTCCCATGGCCAATGGGCTGAGAGCTGTATCGACAATGTCGCAGCCAGCTTCAATAGCCTTGAGGTATGTCATAGAACCAACACCACTTGTATAGTGTGTATGCAGCTCAACTGGAATCTTCAATGTTTCCTTAAGTGCCTTAACCAGATCATACGCGTCATAAGGCAGAAGCAAACCGGCCATATCTTTGATACATACAGAATTTGCGCCCATATCTTCAAGACGCTTGGCGTCCTTGGCAAACTGCTCCATGGAATGGAACGGGCTGGTTGTATAAGCGATACAGCCTTGGGCATGACCGCCCTCACGGACTGTTGCCTTCATTGCTCTCTCAATATTGCGGAAATCATTCAGAGCATCGAAGATCCTGATGATATCTATACCATTTGCGATTGATTTCTGAACAAAATAGTCTACAACATCATCAGCATAGTGCTTGTAACCAAGCAGGTTCTGACCGCGCAGAAGCATCTGAAGCTTGCTGTTGGGACAAGCCGCGCGAATTTTGCGCAGGCGATCCCAGGGATCTTCATTCAGGAATCTGATGGTCGAATCAAATGTCGCGCCGCCCCAACACTCAAGAGCGTTGTAGCCAGCCTTATCGAGAAGACCTAGTACCGGAATCATATCGTCAGTTGTCATACGTGTCGCAGCCAGAGACTGATGTGCGTCACGCAGGATAGTTTCAGTAATTTTAACTTTTCCCATTATGGAATTCCTCCTTGCAGTTTTGATCCAGCTTCATATCGATCCCGATTGATATCGAGACCATCAGCAGAGGATCAGTTTAGGCTTACCAGCAGTTCGCCGGCGTTGACAGAGCTGCCTTTAGTTGTATTAACACTGGCAACAGTACCGTCAACAGGAGATACGATTTCATTTTCCATTTTCATGGCTTCAAGAACTACGAGTACCTGACCCTTTTTAATACTATCACCTACTGCGACGTTAACGCTGATAATTGTTCCAGGCATTGGAGCCTTCACAGCTTCTGAGCCGGCAGAACCGGCAGCAACAGGAGCGGGGGCAGCAGGGGCTGCTGCAGGAGCGGCGGCTGGAACTGCGGCCTTGGGAGCAGCAGCTGGAACAGATGCTGAAGGAGCGGTCACTGAGCCGTTTTCTTCAACCTCAACATCATATGCAACACCATTTACTTTTATCGAAAATCTTTTCATTTTAGAATCCTCCATCCTATCAATATGCTGAAGTCAGCATGTTCAATGCACTAATCAGACGCGGGCGGGTCACTGCAGGCTGTATAACCTCATCTACATGAGCCAGTCCTGCGGCGACATAAGGGCTTGCAACCTCATCGGCATACTTGTCAACGAAGCTCTGACGTGCAGATGCAGGATCAGAGGCTGCGGCGATTTCCTTGCGGTAAATAATATGAGCTGCTGTATCAGCTGACAATGCAGCGATCTCAGCGGTCGGCCAGGCGTAGACGACATCAGCGCCGCTGCTCTTGCTGTTCATAGTAAGGTAAGCAGTTCCATAGGCCTTACCGATAATCAGTCCGATACGCGGCATAGATGCCTGCTGGAATGTACGCATCAGGTTGGTTGCAGCTAATACAAGACCATCTGCTTCTGCCTGCTGGCTGATGACATAGCCCTCAGAATCCGTAACCGTGATCAGAGGTATGGCAAATGAATCACAGAACTCAACCATGCGGATGGCTTTTGCCGCCATATCAGAGTCGATTCTGGCAGCAGCGTTGGCAACAACGCCAACAACCATTCCGCCAAGACGACCAAACGCTGTAACCATGCCTGGAGCGTATGCGCTATATGTTTCAAGCATGCTGTCCTGATCGAGAACTGATGCTATGATATCTCTTACTTGATAACCTTGATCAAGACCGGCTGCGATCTCGTCCAGTGCTGAATCTGTTCTATTAACATCGTCTGTTTCATCAACAGGCATCGAGAAGCCATCCGCGCAATCAGGCAGATAATTAAACAGTGCTTTCATCGCACCGATAAGCTCAGCTTCATCAGCAGCCTTGAAAGCAGCCAGACCTGTTGATTCAGTATGAACAGCTGCATTTCCAACGGAAGCAGCATTATCAGCGCCCTTATTCTCAACAGCGGAAATGACCAGCGGACCATTCATGGATATTCCGGCTTTTGCCTCTGTCATGAAAACAAAATCACTGGTTCCTGCCAGAAGTGCCGCACCACCTGCGCATGGTCCGAATACACCTGCGATCAGAGGAATTTCTCCTGAAGCATCAGTCATATCGGCAATCAAAGCGCCAAGCGATTCGAGTCCGACGATACCTTCTTCAATTCTTGATCCGCCAGTCTCATATAATCCTATAAAAGGAACACCGGCTGCAGCTGCCATTTGAACAGCCTTGCTGATTTTCAGAGCGTGCATCTGGCCTATGGAACCACCATAAACTGATGGATCCTGCGCGGCAACATATACTAAACGTCCGTCAATTGTTCCATAACCTGTTACTACACCATCACCGGCAACTTTTGGCCTTTCAAATCCGAAGGCCAGGCCGCGGGATTCTGCCAATGAATCCAGCTCAACGAAGCTGGCTTCATCAAGAAGCATCTGTATCCGCCTGCGACAAGCTTTATCAGTTGCCTCGACGGTATCCAGAGAGGCTCTTTTCTCCACGTACTCGGTCATTTTCTCTCGAGATCCCATTCTTTTCACCTCATCATCTAAAGGAGCAAATCCTTTGGCTTATAGATAATGCGGGAAAGGTCAAATCCATATCCCGCCGCTTACGATTATAATTTATGCAAGGCAATAGTTCAACCTTGCATAATAAATAATTTTTATTAATCCTGATTTATTGTTGCCTGAACTATCTGATCTATCGTTATCTGATTATCTCTATTACTGCCAGACGCTTCCTGTAAAGAGCTCTCAAGATCTCTTAAGGTTCCGTACATCAGCATTTCCATCGCTGGCAGCTCATCGACTGATCCTAATCCTACATCAAGTAAAAATTGCTCAGTCGTAGCAAATAGCGTCGGTCTGCCGGGAGCATCAAGATGCCCGGCCTCATATATCAGATTTCTCTCGATCAGGCGGCTGATTATGCTATCGCTGTTTACGCCGCGAACAGCCTCAACCTGGGCCCTTGTCACTGGCTGATTATAAGCAATGATCGCTAAGGTTTCGTATGCAGCTTGAGATAGTGGTGGTCTATGCCTTGGTTGATACATACGTGTGATAATATCGAAAAAACCTGGCTTGGTACTAAGTGTATATTTACCATCAGCCTCGCGCAGCATGATTCCGCGGCTGCGGTCTCTTGCATACCGCTCGTTCATATCCTGCAGAAGTCTGCTTAATATAGTTTTCTCAATACCTGTAATCTGCCTTATTTTGTCAAAACTTATCGGATCCCCGGCGGCAAATAACAAGGCCTCGACTGCAGCCTGTCTGTCTTCAGGATCGATCTGTGGAAGCAGATCGTTTTCTGTATAGCCAAAATCCTCAGCACTCTCCTGTACGAGAATACCTGAAGCGACATCATCAGTATCTTGTTCAGCTGTTTTATCGACAAATTCTGATTCCACTTCATTGTTCAGATTCATCTTCCATCTCCTTCACACTCTCTTCGGGATCCTCCAGACCACTTATCAGACTATCCGGATCCTTCCAGCGTGGATCAGGCTCAATAAGCATGGCGTCAAAGGGTCTATCCTGACTGACAATTATTCTGTTCTGACGCAGCAGCTCTAATACCGCTAGGAAGCCTGTAACCTGCTCTGTCCGACTGCTGCGGCCGGAAGGAAAAAGCTCATGGAAGAAAACACGCGTTTTATTGAAAGCCCGTCGCAGCACATCCATCATCTTCTGCTTAAGTGAAACCTTCTCCCGCTTAAGTATATGGCTGATCTTGCCGCTGATATCCTGAAACCTGACCTCATTTTGCTTGGCCAGGTGGCGGCAGGCCTGAAAAAACAGCTCCCTATGCACTGGCGTTGTGCCGGTAACCGATTCGATTCCCATCGAGCCAGGAGATTCTGGCGGCTTATAAACACAATTGGAGTACATTTCATGACGGCTCTTCAGATCAGAAGCAATAGTCTTACATCTTCTGTAAGCGAGCAGCTTGAGTACAAGCTCCTCACGAGGGTCATCGATATCTTCATTCAACATCGCTCTGCGCTGAGGCAGAAGCATCCTGGACTTGATATGCAGAAGTGTCGCTGCCATCAGTAAAAACTCACTGGCGATCTCCATATCAATTGATTGCAGCTTATCTAGATAATCGAGATATTGATCAGTTATTCTATCGATTGGAATATCATAAATGTCAATTCTGTTTTTTTCGATAAGATGGCAAAGCAAATCAAGCGGTCCTTGAAAGGGCTCAAGAGTGAGCACCGGGGCCGCTGATTTTTCAACATCATCTCTCAAATCATTTTTCAGATCTGCCTGTTCGCCCATCTTATCCCTTCAGATCTGTACGGTCTTATTTATCAAGACCGATCCTGACAGCCGCACGGACCTGCTCCATTGTTTTAGCCGCGATATCTCTTGCCTTGGCTGAGCCTTGTTCAATATAGGCCTCAAGCTGCTCCGGATTCTCGAGCAGTGCTGTCCTCTTCTCATAGATAGGTGTATGGAATTCAGCAAGCCTGTCAGCCAGCTTCTTCTTACATTGTACACAGCCAATCTCACCGGCTCTGCATAAGGCACCGATCTCGTCGTACTCTGCTTCACTGAAGACCTTATGAAATGCGTAAACAGAACAGATTTCAGGATGCCCGGGATCCGTCTTCCTGATCCTGGCCGGATCTGTAACCATGTTCATGACCTTTTTTCTGACCTCTTCAGGCGTATCGGCAAAGGCGATCGTATTGCCATAGCTCTTAGACATTTTTCTGCCATCAGTCCCAGGCAGGACTTTTGCCGCTGTGAGAAGGGGCTGAGGCTCCGGGAAGGTCTCACCATAGAGGTGGTTGAACCTCCTCGCGATCTCGCGAGTTAGCTCCAGATGAGGCAGCTGATCCTCGCCAACCGGAACAAAATCAGCTAGATACATTAGAATGTCCGCAGCCTGCAAACAAGGATAACCAAGGAAGCCATAAGTTGTTATGTCCTTCTCCTTGAGCTGATTAAGCTGATCCTTATAAGTCGGACAGCGTTCCAACCAGGACAAAGGCGTATTCATAGAGAACAGCAGAAACAGCTCAGCGTGCTCCGGCACAAGCGACTGCATAAAAATAACAGATTTCTCAGGATCCAAGCCACAAGCAATGAAATCTGCCATTAAGCTGACTGAGTTTTCGCGCAGCTTCTCGGTATCAGCATAACCAGTCGTGAGAGCATGCCAATCAGCTATGAAAAAATAACATTCATATTGTTCCTGCAGCTTGACCCAGTTATAGAGCGCGCCGAAATAATTGCCAAGATGGATATCTCCAGTAGGTCTGGCGCCGCTTAGTACGATTTTTTTGCTCATCTCTTATCCCCCGATTTTTTATTAAGACATATTATACAACACTGGCAAAAGCCGGCTAACTCCTCACAGAATCATTTCCCACAACTGGCTGAACAACCACATGATAGGGCTCAATATCGCATATTCAAACGGCACCCTGATGACACTTAATATGGTGCCAAGCACGCCTCTGCCGAAGAGGACCAGCAACAGGAAGACCATTCCAATATAACGTTCATAGCCCATAATTTTATAGTACAGAGAGTTCGGCAGCATAGACCCGAAGATCTTGTAACCGTCTAGTGGAGGTATGGGAAGAAGATTAAATACTGCCAGTGTTACATTAGCCGAAAACATAAAATTCCTAAGCTGAAGAACAACATCCGCAACGACATTATCAACAGCTCCAAAAACCATCATGATGGTTATAACAATATTTAACACAACCAAGCTGATTGCAGCAAGTACTAGGTTGGACATCGGTCCTGCCAAGCTGGTCAGCATGATACCCTGTTTGATTGTGCGGCTCTTAGAGAAGCGCGCGGGATTGATTGGCACCGGTTTGGCCCAGCCGATGCCAGCCAGCAGAAACACGATTGAGCCGATTGGATCAAGATGGGCAAGCGGATTCATAGTCAGTCTTCCCTGCATGGCGGCTGTGTCGTCGCCAAGTCTATTTGCTGACCATGCATGTGCCATCTCATGAAAGGACAATGAAATGGCCAGCACTAAGACCAGTATTAAAAGAGTTCTGATATCAAACCCGTTGCGCATGCCATAGAGCAGGCTCATTCCGGTATAAGGCAGGCTCATCAACATAAGATGATCCCAGCGTGGTTTTATTTGCATTAGTATTAGCTCCTTTTACGATCAGAAGATTGTAAATCAGACCTTCCTGACCGCTATGAGCAGCTTCTCGCCATTTATGTCCCATTCCTTACTTGCACTATCATCAGACAGCTGTTCGATCCTGTCGGCCAGGACCTCTTCACAGATGAAGTCGCTGTTATTTTCGATGACAGAGTCCAGAACCTTCTGGCTGCCAAGCGCAAGTATAATACGGTCCATAACCTCGAAGCCGCTTTCTTTTCTCATTGTCTGTACCTTACTGATGATCTCGCGCACGAAGCCCTCTTCGATCAGCTCAGCCGTTAATTTTGTATCCAACGCGACTGTGACATCTCTATCACTCTCAGCTGCAAGACCCTCAGACTGAATCGTCTCGATCAGCAGATCCTCCTCTGCCAATTCGACATCCTGACCATCAACAGACAGTACGATCTTGCCATTCTCTTTGAGTGCATTCATTGTTTCCTGTCCAGGAAGCTCCGACAAGGCATTGCCAACCAGCGGTATCAGCTTGCCCAGACGCTTGCCTAGCGTTTTCAGCTGTGGCTTGAAACGGTAATCCTGCAGAGATGTCTGATCATCAGTATACACCATTTCCCTGACATTAAGCTCATCAAGCACCAGTCTTTGGAAAGCCTCCGGCAGCTGATGCCTAGATACTACCATTACTTTTGCCAGGGGCTGCCTATTCTTGATCGCTGCTGTATTTCTGGCAGCACGACCTAGTACGACCAGGCGCAGAACCTCGTCCATGTTCTTTTCAAGTTCCTTGTCGACCAGGCTCATGTCAGCAGTCGGGAAGTCACAAAGATGTACGCTTTCAGGCTTGCTGCTGTCATGACTGAGTACCAGATTGCGATAGATGGCATCAGCCATGAACGGGATATAAACGGCACTCAGTCTGGTTAATGTTTCCAGAACTGTGTACAGAGTCATATAGGCATCGATTTTATCCTGATTCATATCAGACTGCCAGTAGCGTTCACGACCGCGTCGTACATACCAGTTTGAAAGATCATCTGTAAATTGCTGAATCGCTCTGGCAGATGGTGTTATATCATAATTTTCCAACTGACGATCAACTGAGTCGATCAGTGAGTTCAGACGGCTCAGTATCCAGCGGTCCATAACACATAAGGTATCAGTCTTAAGCTCATATTCAGTCGGGTCAAATTTGTCGATATTAGCATAAAGAACATAGAACGCATATGTATTCCAAAGTGTGCCCATAAATTTTCTCTGAGCCTCACTCACTGCATCCTCATAGAAGCGTGATGGCAGCCAAGGTGCACTGTTTGTATAGAAGTACCAACGCACGGCATCGGCACCCTGCTTATCGAGTACCTCCCAGGGATCAACTACATTGCCCTTATGCTTGGACATCTTCTGACCATTCTTATCCTGAACCAATCCGAGTACGATAACATTTTCATAAGGTGACTTGTCGAAAATCAGCGTCCCAATAGCCATCAAAGTGTAGAACCAGCCTCTTGTCTGGTCAAGCGCCTCTGAAATGAACTGGGCCGGGAAATTCTCCTCGAAGATTTCCTTGTTCTCAAATGGGTAGTGCCATTGGGCAAATGGCATGGAGCCGGAATCAAACCAGCAGTCTATGACCTCGCTAACACGCTTCATGGTACCACCGCATTCGCTGCAGCGGATATTGACCGCGTCGATATATGGCTTATGCAGCTCAATATCGTCAGGACAATTGTCAGATAGCTCCTTAAGCTCTGCAATGCTGCCGATCGCATGGCGATGCCCGCAGCTGCACTCCCAGATCGGCAGAGGTGTTCCCCAATAGCGTTCACGCGAGATGCCCCAATCAACTACGTTGTCGAGGAAGTTGCCAAATCTGCCGGTACCAATAGTTTCCGGTATCCAGTTAACGGTAGAGTTATTTTTCATCAGATTTTCTCTGAGGCTTGTCATATTAATAAACCAGCTGTCACGTGCATAATAGATAAGAGCTGTATCACAACGCCAGCAGAAGGGATAGCTATGCTCATAAGGCACCTTCATGATCAGGCGACCTTCTTCCTTCAGCTTCTTAGTTATACCTGCATCAGCATCCTTGTAGAAAACACCGGCAAAATCAGTTACATCCTCCGGCATCGTACCGTCTTCTTTTAC
>CAZSLR010000050.1:0-11571 GCA_964607635.1 uncultured Oscillospiraceae bacterium | reverse complement strand
CCTGGAACCTCCTGGTCCATATATGACGCGTTACGATAGCTTACCAGAGGCATTAAGCCAATAAGCAACTTGAGCCCAGCTGCTCTGATAGATGCTGCCAGTTTAGCCTTATTATCGTCCCAACAGTAAACGGGCTGTGTCAGAAATACTGAAGCACCATTCTGCTGTTTCTCCAATACGCGTCTAAGCTCAACATCCTGATTGGCAACACCCAAATCACAGGCTGCTGACAGAAGGATAGGATCCTCCGCGAACATATCTTGATTTAACTGAGTAATCAACCCAAGCATACCAGTACTGTTAACATTAAAAACCGGCTTGACGAAGCCACGATCGCTCTCTGGCAATCTGTCACCTGTAACAAGCAGCAGCTGCCTGATCCCTTCACTGTGAGCTCCCATGATTATGCTCATCAGAGCATTAACATTGCGGTCTCTGCAGGTCAAATGAGGCAAGACAGGAATTCTGGTTTCGCGGTGGATTCTGGAAGCTGCGATAATCGGATCAAGCTTCACTCTGGCCAAAGGCGAGTCTGAGATCGTGATAGCATCGATCGAGCTGTTTTTGAGTTCATGGGCCGCTGCGATAATTTTCGCCATATCACTGTTTCGCGGCGGATCAAGCTCACAAACTGTAACAAACTCGCCTTTTGCCAGTTTACTATTCAGGCTTGTATCAGCTGGCCGTTTAACTGATTTTGGTATTTCGTCTGTCTTCTTCATTTCTTCACTACGAACAAGTGAAGAAGTCTCGACAATATTTTCTAATGAACCTGCATACTCGGACTTGGTTCTATGTAGCTGCAGATTCAGCTCGTTGATGTGAGCAGGGGTCGTACCACAACATCCACCGATTATTTTCAATCGTGGATGATTGAGCTCAAGAGAGCTTGAAGCGAAATAGTCCGGTGTTGAACCAAAAACCATGCGTTGGTTTTCCATGCGTGGATAACCACTATTAGGCATGAGAGAAAGAGGTTTACCTGTTTCAGATAATTTGCCAAGTATCTGTCGTAAATGAGTGGGGCCGACACCGCAGTTGAGACCAAAAATATCTATCTGACTGATCTGTGCTATCTGTTGATCGAGGTCAGATAATGAGAGACCTTTTCTCGTGAAGCCGTCTGCTGATATAGCAAAGGAAGCCAGAATCAGAGCGTCTGGCCTGGAGGCTTTTATCATATCCAGAAGCGGAAGCATTTCCTGGACACCGGCAAAAGTCTCGAGTACGAACAGTTCAGCACCTTCGTTAATGAAGGCGTCGACGGCAGCCTGCCAGGATGGTAAATACTGCTCAGGCTCAAGACCGTATACCGGTCCGAAATCGGCGCCAATTAGCACAGGCAAATCCGCGGACTCAGCGGCTGCTCTTGCTATTTTGTATCCGGCAGCTGCCAGCTCACCGATCTGAGCGGTGTCATGACATGATTCTTCATTTACCAGGGCGAAGGTATTTGTTCTGATCAATCTGGCGCCAGCTTGAATATAATCGTGATGGATCTCGCGAATAATCTCCGGTGCAGAAATATTGTCATTCTCGCAATCGGCCAACGATTTGTGGTATTTGTTGACATACCAGGTGCCCATCGCGCCATCGGCAAGTATTAGCTTAGAATCGTTAATGGTTATAAGTGACTTATTCATATAACTCCTCCTGAAAGATAATTTTATCATCATGTCACAAATAGTCAAAACGTTTATCTGCTATAATATCTCGTACAAATGTCTTGGCAATTATTACAGACTGATAAGCAGGTAAGATCGATGATAATTAGGGGTAGACAAAGCAGACAAGCTGTTGTAAAATCATTTAGCGGGTCGGCGCTGAAGACTCGCAGGTGTAGTTCAATGGTAGAACTTCAGCCTTCCAAGCTGATAGCGTGGGTTCGATTCCCATCACCTGCTCCAAATTGCCGATTTGCGGGATGATCATTTCATCCCCTATATGGGTCTATAGCTCAGCTGGATAGAGCAACAGCCTTCTAAGCTGTGGGTCGCAGGTTCGAATCCTGCTAGGCTCACCAAAACCGTTCCAAGATGGAGCGGTTTTTTGTCGGTTTGGGCTTGTCACCTGGCTGTGTTATAATAATCCGGCGTATTCAAATATATAAGCAGGAGGAAACGAGGGTCGTGACAGTGTCCGTCTATGTTTGGCGGATAATTTCCAGTAACGGTCCTCGGCAGTAATGATGGTAAAGAGCAAGGCTTACGATAATGACAGTATTTCTTCACTGAAGGGTGCGGACAGAGTAAGACTCAGACCGGGTGTTATCTTCGGCTCTGACGATCTTGAGGGCTGCAAGCATTCGTTTTTTGAAATTCTGTCTAATTCGATCGACGAGGCACGTGAGGGCTTCGGAGATACGATTGAGATCAGACGTTTCGCTGACGGCTCTATCGAGGTCGAGGATTTCGGCCGAGGTATTCCTCTTGATTACAATAGTAAGGAAGATAGATATAATTGGGAGCTGGTTTATTGTGAGCTCTATGCAGGTGGAAAATATACAAATAATAGTGGAGAGCTCTATGAGTTCAGCCTGGGACTGAATGGTCTGGGTGCCTGTGCCACGCAGTATGCTTCTGAGGTTTTTGATGTTACTGTCTTTCGCGATGGTTTCCGCTATGGCCTGCATTTTGAAAAAGGCGTCAATGTTGGCGGTTTAACGAAGGATCCTGTACGTTCAAAAAGAACAGGTACTATTCAACGCTGGCGTCCTGATCTGGATGTTTTTACTGATATCATTATCCCTGTTGAGTTTTTTCATGAGACATTGAAGCGTCAGGCAGTTATCAACGCCGGTATCACATTTCGACTGACAGACGAAGAAACAGGTCTCACAGAGGAGTTCTGCTATCCGGAAGGTATACTTGGTTATGTGCGCGAGCTCGACGCGGAGAAGGGAATCTCTTCTCCTATAATATTTGAAGGAACCGGCAGAGGTCGTGATCGTAAGGATAAACCGGAATACCGTGCAAAAGCCGCGATCGCTTTTTGCTTCAACAATGAAAACGCAGTCATTGAGTATTACCACAATTCGTCCTGGCTTGAATATGGCGGTTCTCCTGACAAGGCCATCCGCAATGCCATGGTTGCTGAGTTTGATAAACAGATCAAGGCTCAGGACAAATATAAGGGAAATGAATCCAAGATAACATTTAATGATATCGCGGACAGTCTTATTCTTATAACCAGTTCATTTTCAACTCAGACCAGCTATGAGAATCAAACCAAAAAGGCAATCAACAACAAATACATTCAGGAATTTATCACTGAGCTGATGCGTAGCCGGTTTGAGATATGGTTTATAGAAAACAAGCAAGAGGCAGATCGGGTAATTGAGCAGATCCTGATCAATAAACGCAGTCGTGAGAACGCTGAGAAGGCACGTCTCAACATTCGCAAAAAGCTTATGGGCAGTGTTGATATGATCAACAGAGTCAAAAATTTCGTCGACTGTCGTACAAGAGATGTTGAGCGTCGTGAGCTCTATATTGTTGAGGGTAATTCTGCGCTTGGTTCCTGTAAGATGGGCAGAGACGCTGAATTCCAGGCAATTATTCCAGTGCGAGGGAAAATTCTTAATTGCCTCAAGGCCGATTACAACGCGATTTTCAAGAACGATATCATTGTTGATCTGATAAAAATACTTGGCTGTGGTGTTGAAATTCAAACACGACATAATAAGGATGTATCCGCTTTTGATCTCAAAAGCCTGCGTTGGAACAAGGTAATCATCTGTACCGATGCAGATGTAGACGGATTTCAGATCAGAACCTTGATCCTTGCGATGTTTTACCGTCTGGTTCCGACTCTGATCGAGGAGGGTAAAATATTTATCGCGGAGTCGCCTCTGTTTGAAATAACACAGAAGGTCAAAAAGGAAGAGAAAACCTATTTTGCTTATAATGAAAGAGAAAAGAATCAGATCCTTTCTAAGATTGGCGAGGACAAATGCCATATTCAGAGATCGAAGGGGCTTGGTGAAAACGAGCCTGAAATGATGTGGCTGACCACAATGAATCCTGAGACCAGAAGGTTGATAGAGGTCGTGCCAGAGGAAACAGAGAAAACACTCGAGGTGTTTGACCGCCTGCTGGGCGATAATTTGAATGCCCGCAAGCTGCATATTGAAAACAACGGCCATCTTTACCTGGATATGCTTGATGTATGATTTTACATTGAGTCGATCTGCCAGAATAACCAGTAATTACAGAAAGCTGCCACAGGAGGCTGACAATAATTTATGACTAAGCAAGCAATGACCAGACAGCCGATAACAGATACTCTTGAACAAAATTATATGCCCTATGCCATGAGTGTTATTGTGTCTCGTGCGATTCCGGAAATCGACGGCTTCAAGCCGTCACACCGCAAGCTGCTCTACACAATGTATAAGATGGGACTGCTCGGTGGAAACAGAACTAAATCAGCCAATGTTGTTGGTCAGACCATGAAGCTCAATCCTCACGGTGATGGTGCTATCTACGAAACATTGGTGCGCCTCACACGCGGCAACGCGGCATTGATCCACCCATGGATCGACTCCAAGGGTAATTTCGGCCGTACCTACTCGAGAGATATGCAATACGCCGCTTCAAGATACACTGAGGTAAGGCTTGATCCAAGCAGTGAAGCACTGTTTCAAGGACTTGATAAGGACAGTGTTGATTTCGTAGACAATTATGATGGCACATTGAAGGAACCACGTCTGCTACCGGCTGTTTTCCCCACAATTCTTGTTAACAGTAATCAAGGAATCGCTGTTGGTATGGCCAGTAATATTTGCTCATTCAATCTTGCCGAGGTCTGTCAGGCTACGATCAACCTGCTTGAGGACCCGACTGCGGATGTAATGGATGTCATGCCTGCTCCTGATTTCTCGACTGGTGCCGAGCTAATTTACAGCGCATCGGATATGCGCAAGATTTATGAATCAGGCCGCGGCGGCATCAAGCTGCGAGCGACTTATCAGGTCGACAAGAAACATGGCCATATAGAAATACTTGAAATTCCTTATTCGACAACTGTTGAAGCGATCATCGATGACATAACAACCTTGGTAAAAGCCGGCAAGATTCGTGAGATCAATGATATCAGGGATGAGACAGATCTGGATGGTCTCAAGCTTACGATCGATTTCAAGAGGACAGCTGACCCCGACGCATTGATGCAGAAGCTATTCAAAATGACTTCGCTCCAGTCAAACTTCCCATGCAACTTCAATATTTTGATCGACGGACATCCCCGTGTAATGGGTGTTAATGAGATTATTAATGAATGGACAAGCTGGCGCCGAGGCTGTCTCTTCCGTGAGCTCAGCTTCGAGCTTGGCAAGAAGCGTGACAGACTGCACTTATTGAGAGGTCTTGAGAGCATTTTACTCGATATAGATAAAGCTATAAAAATAATCAGAGAGACTGAAAAGGAAGCAGAGGTCCTCGACAATCTGATGGCCGGTTTCGGTATTGATAAGCTGCAGGCAGAATATGTAGCTGAGATCAGACTGCGTCAGCTAAACAGACAGTATATTCTACAGAGAACAGCAGATATTGAGAAGCTTCTGAAGGAAATATCCGGACTTGAATCTACTCTGGCCAGTTCTAAAAAAATGGATAAACTGATTATTTCTCAGCTGCAGGATATTATTAAAAAATACAGCAAACCAAGGCTTACAAGACTGGTAGACGAGGGTAGTGTCGAGACAATTACCGCAGAAGAGCTGATTGAAGATTTCAGGCTTAAGCTGTTCTTGACTGAGCATGGTTATCTCAAGAAACTGCCGCTGACATCTCTGCGCAGCGCAGGCGATCTCAAGACTAAAGAAGAGGATGAGATCATTCAGGAGCTTGAGGGCAAAAACAAGTCGGACCTGTTGTTGTTTACAGACAGAGGTACTGTTTATAAGCTTAAGGTTCATGAGATCAAGGATCATAAGCCTTCTGATCTGGGTGAATACACGCCTAATCTGCTGGAGCTGGAGGAGGGTGAACGAGTAGTCTTCATTCATAACACGGAGGATTACAGTGGCTGGCTTCTTGCCGGTTTTGCTTCCGGTAAAATCGTCAAGCTGCCGATGAGCTCTTATGAAACGAAAACGAATAGACGTAAGCTTATAAACGCATACAGTACTGTTACGCCCTTGGTTGCGATCCATCATATAACTGAGGATGAGGATTTTGTTGTAATGAGCAATATTAAGAAGGCACTTGTGTTCAATAGTGCCAGTGTTCCGGTTAAGACCACAAGAAGCTCACAAGGGGTTCAGGTGCTATTGTCCAAGAAGGGCAGTCAAATGACTCAGTTTAAGCGTCTGAGTGAATCTAATATTGAACAGGACAAATATTATAGAAATAAAAACATTCCGGCTGTCGGCTTTTACCTGAAGGAAAATACATTAAATGACAGACAGCTGGGCCTGGAAGGAATCTGAAATGTCAGGCTATGATTATATAGGGGCTGAAAACAGCTCAAGGATTAGATTCAAGAGAATTCTGGCAATTCTTATGATTGTTGCCTTGCTGGCAGCGGCTGCGGCTGGAGTCTATCTCTGGCAGCGGGAAAAAGCGCAAATAGATACTATGGAGGCTTATATCACTGCGGTTGAAGAGAAGGATTTTACAGAAGCAATTGATATTTACAGATCAATTCGCGAGCAAGCACTGTCAAGCGACCCTTCTCTGGAGGGGACTGCTCCGCCAACTGTTTTGCTGCGAGAGATCGAGACAGATATTGAAAACAGACTTCAGGAGCTGTTTTTGAAGCTTGAGAACAATGAAGAACCAAATCGCGACCAGCTTGCATATGCTGAGGGCATGGCAGAAATAGCCGGTGTTAAGCTGATCGATTTCATCAATGAACAGCTTATCTCATATTTGAATGGTGAAATGAATGTTACGCAGATAAGACGGCGGGTAAGCTCGCTTCTCGAGCTTTCCAATGTGCAGCCGGTCATGTCAGAAACATCTCAGCAGCTGGATATAATGGCAAAAGCCGTCCCGCTTGTGATTGAGGCTCAGTCTTATCTTGATCAAGAGCTGTGGTATGAAGCCCATGCCGCCTGGACCGCTATTTCTGCAAGAGATGATCTTGGAAGCTTCGCGATTGAGTATGCCTATCGACGGATAGAGCATACAGAAGAACGAATGCTGCAGCCTTTGCTTGAGGACGCAGATAGATCGATCAAGGGTGGACGATATGTGACTGCAGCAAGTAAGCTGTATGAGCTGCAGACAGTTTTCCCGCAAAACGAGGAAATTCAATCGCGACTTGTAAGTTGTGCACCTTATATTCCTAAGGAAACCGTAATGTGGACTGAGTATGATTCAGTCGAAATAATGGCACTGAGGCCACTGATAATTGAGCCTGAGCTTGCCTTTGACGAGGATGAGTATGCCGCAGCTGCCAATGACGCGATGTTGACAACATCTGAATTCAAGGCGATGCTGGAACAGCTATACAGTAATAACTATGTTCTGGTTGATGCTAACTCATTATATAATGCGGATGGATCGTATCGAGAGTTTATTGTACCTGCCGGCAAGAAACCACTAATAATTGTTCTCGATAGCTTGAATTATTACGTGACCAGGAGAGAATCTGGGAATGCCTGGAATCTGGTTTTGGACGATAATGAACAGGTTAGTACATATTATCGCGCATCAAATGGTGAGATGAAAACTGAACGTGAGGCGGAGGCTGTAGGAATTCTTGATGCTTTTGTCGAAGCTCATCCTGATTTCTCATATGATGGAGCCAAGGGAGTTATTTCGCTGACTGGCTATGAATGTTTATTTGGCTATGTAGTCAGCAAAGAACAGGCAGATGTCAGGAACAGCGCGCTTAACGATCATGGCTACACTGCGGAGGAATGGACTGAGGAGAGAGTCTCTCTGGAACGTGACCAGGCTCAAAAAGTTATTGATAAGCTGAAGGATAATGGCTGGCTATTCGCGTCCTCGACCTGGGGCAATATTAATATCAGAGATGCTTCCTACGAAGCCTTGCAGACAGATACAAAACGTTGGTTGGAGCAAATCGGGTCGCTGACAGGTGATATAGATATACTGAACTATCCATACGGCGCTTTTGTTTCCGGAAGCGATGAGAAGCTGACCTATCTCCGTGAACAGGGTTTCAGATTTATGACGGGGCAGGGCAGTACTCCTTATAGAATATTTGGTTCAGGCGGTCTCTATGCCGATAAACTGCAGATCTCAGGCTATGGCTTGCGACAGCCTGAGCAGTCAGGTATAGGGCGACTTCTTGATGCTTCTGCCATATATGATATTGAAAACAGACCATAAACAAAAGGCACCTTTTGAACGGAGGTGCCTTTTGCCATAATAATTATTTTTATCAGATTGTTATCCTTCATTTGTAAAGTACGTCAGCGCAGGAAGAACTCCTTATAAAGCTCTTTGACAGCGTAGTTGCAATACTCCTCGCGAACGCCGAACATGACGCTTATTTCAGATGATCCCTGATTGATGATCTCCAGGTTGACGCCGGCCTTGCTCAGCGAATTGGCGGCACGTGCTGTTACACCAACTGTTCTGGCCATAGCTTCACCAACTATCATGACAATAGCCAGGTTGCGGTCAACGGATATTTTTTCCATGGCCAGTTCATTGATAAGTCTGCGAACTACGCGTTTTTCGCGCTCTGGTGTAAAAACATTCTGCCGCATAACGATAGAAATAGAGTCAATTCCGGAAGGCATATGCTCAAACGGAATATGCTCGTCTGCCAGTATCTGCAATACCTTCAGCGCGAAGCCAACCTCACGGTTCATCAAATATTTGCTCATATTTAGAACACAGAAGCCCTTTGCTCCTGCTATGCCGGTAACGATACCATCGAAGTTTACGCGATGATTGACAATGAAGGTGCCGCGGGCTGAAGGATTATTTGTGTTTCTGATATTGACCGGGATGCCCTTGCGGTAAGCCGGAGTAAGCGCTTCCTCATGAAGAACACTGAAGCCGGCATATGCCAGCTCACGCATCTCATCGTAGGTTATTTCTGATACAGGATGTGGATTGCTGATTAGATTTGGGTTTACGGAATATACCGAATCAACATCGGTCCAATTCTCATAGATCTGAGCATCAAGCGCCGCAGCCAGAATTGAGCCTGTAATATCAGATCCGCCGCGTGAGAAGGTGACTACCTCGCCGCCTGGTGTATAACCGAAGAAGCCGGGAAAAACCACGATTCCCTGATACTTGCCAAGAGCTGCGAGCCTCTCATAGGTTTCAGAAAGAACCTGGGCATTGCCAAATTCCTCTGAGAGCAGCATGCCCGACTCACGAGGATCAAAATATGCGGCTAGCTTACCGATGCTGTTAAGATAATCGGCAACCAGCTTGGCACAATTATCCTCACCGGCGGCCTTCATTGAATCCATAAACTTAAGTGAGTTGCTGCAGTCAATGCACATACGGCCGCGTAGATCCTGCTCGATACGAGCAAGAATATCCGTATGAAGCTCAAGCTCCGCAGCTATATCAGAGAATCGATTCATGATATCGCTCAGTTCGCGTTCTCCGTCATAACCGCTGATAATAGCGTTTGCAAGAGCGATCAGAAGATCCGTCACTTTTATATCTTCACTAGCTCTCTTGCCAGGAGCTGAAACTACCATGACTCTGCGGTCAGGATCGCTCAGCATGATGTCACAGACCTTCCTGATCTGTTCGGCATTAGCTAGTGATGAGCCGCCAAATTTACATACTTTCATTCTTAATTACCCCCTGTACAACAATCCAATTATAGACAAGAAGGTCGTTTTCTTCAATAATATAGAATAAAGATTATTAATGAACTTAATGACATCATGGTGAAAGCCGGTATCGGCTGCCATTCAGGAACGAGGATTTTACTAAATGAGAAAATGGTTAAGAAAAAATTTCCTGCCCGATATGATAAGTGAAGGAGTAGACATCATAGATTATGACAAGCTGAAGAGCAACGGTATCAGGCTGTTGTTGCTGGACATTGACAATACACTCGCTGTTCACGGCTCCCATTCTGCTGATGAATACGCTCATGCTGCCATCGAAAGAATGAAAGCCGCAGATCTTGATGTTTTTATTCTTTCAAATGCTAAGCGACATAGAGCGGCAAGCTATGCTGACACACTGGGTGTAGAGGCTGAGGGTATGGCCTATAAGCCGTCGCCGAAGCAGCTGCTTAAGGTTTGCTCGCAGAAGAGCATCATGCCTGAAAACGCTTGTATGATCGGCGATCAGCTGCTAACTGATATCTGGGCGGCTAAGAGAGCAGGAGTTATGTCTATTTTGGTCAAACCCAGATCAGAGCAAGAGGATCTTCATATAAGATTTAAGAGAAAAATCGAACTATTAATTCTCAAAATAGCGAAATGATTCTGAATTACTGACAGATTATCGAATAATCAGTGATTTACTTGCCACATTAGGCGAGATAGAATAAAATAGTGTAGTCTTTGACCCTTTTTAAGGGATATGTAAATAATTGGAGGAATAATCAATGATCAGTGCAGGTGATTTTCGCAATGGTGTAACCTTTGAAATGGACGGCCAGGTATTTCAGGTCGTAGAGTTTCAGCATGTCAAACCAGGCAAGGGAGCAGCTTTTGTTCGCACTAAGTATCGCAATGTTAAAACAGGATCTGTTGTTGAACGTACTTTCAATCCAAATGAGAAATTTGAGAGAGCACAGCTTGACCGTGCAGATATGACTTATTTATATTCTGACGGCGATCTCTATCATTTTATGGATGTGGAAACCTACGAGCAGATGCCTTTTACCGCTGATAAGCTTGGCGATGCTATGAAGTTCCTCAAGGAAAATATGGTTGTAAAGGTTCTGTCTTACAAGGGTGATGTTTTCGGTGTTGAACCGCCGATCTTCGTTGAGCTGCAGATCACCGAGTGCGAACCGGGCGTTAAGGGCGATACTGCTCAGAATGCTACTAAGACAGCAATCGTTGAGACCGGTGCTTCTGTTAAGGTACCTTTGTTTGTTAATGAAGGTGAGGTCATTAGAATCGATACAAGAACCGGCGAGTACATGGAAAGAGCCTGATAGAAAATGGCTGCTGACTGGTCCGCAAATGGTTATTCGCTGAAGGGTGAGCGTACTATGTCGCGAGGTTTCGTGGCACAGTACGCCGCTGAGGCAGCCATGCAGGCTGATGGTGTTGCTGCTCTTGATAACAGTGCTATAGTTTCCCTTAAGGAGGCTCTGGGTGCTGATCACGAGGGCAAGGGTGTTCGAGTAGCGTTTCGCGAGGACAGGAAGGACTCTGTGGTCATAACTGTTTATCCAATCGTCTATTTTGGATTCATCATACCTGAGGTCGCCTGGACTGTGCAGGAGCGTGTTAAGGCTGATGTCGAGAAGTATACAGGACTTGCGGTAGAAGCGGTTCATGTACATGTAAAGGGTGTAGTCACAAGAGAGGGGGCCGACAAATGACCAGACTGGTAAGATTGATGTTGATCATATTTTCTTTCTCATTGTCGGTATTTGCGATTCTATTTCTGCTGATGCTTCTGAATAATAGTGTTCTCAGCGGTATAATACTAC
>CAZSLR010000049.1:0-11814 GCA_964607635.1 uncultured Oscillospiraceae bacterium | reverse complement strand
CTGTATACTAATGGCGTTACAATCCACCCAGCATATAGTATCTTTGTTCTCGCTCTTCACTTTCTGCCTGATCAACGTTAGCATTTTCCGCAAGTGATCTGGTTCACAGGAGATAAGATCGTCACCTCTGGCAGGTGGACGAAATTGGAAATAGCCTTCAGGATGCATTTGTGTGTAAATACCAATTTTGGCGGCATCTGGAGGACAGTGCTGACAAATTGATAGGAGCAGCGAAGATAAATCAGGACCTGTTGAATCCGGGGGGCAGCACAGTCGCATATACCAGCCTGGCATTATCGCAAGATAGTAAATTTTCTTACCCTTCTTAAGCTGGGTTTTAATTAGTTCCTCGAGGCTTCTGCTTTCTAGGCTGTTCAGCGTCAATCGCATACACATTAAACCTTCATCTGCTGTTTGGCTGGCTTCTGTCTGCTCAGCTTGATCTGACGCTAAAAATTTTGAGTTGATTTTAGTTTCCAGCAGCGATTTTATTTCACTGATCGGAGCAGGCCATTTGATCTGTAGTTCATCATAAGCGCTTCTGTTTAAGTCTTGAGACTGATTGGTAAAATGAATAACAGTACAGTCCTTATTGCCGCTTATGCTTTGGCTATTCAGGCAGGCATGAGACATACAAACAGAACTGCTTCGACAATTGCCGCAATCATGAAAACAACCATCAATTGCTGTACCAAGAAAAAGCAGAAGGTGATTTTTAGCTTCGGCTGTTTTGGGCTGCTTATATGAAAAATCGCTCTGCCGATCAATTGACAGAACATTTATGTTTGAGCGATCCTGAAAATGTTCACTGAGCCTGTCTGTCAGCAAGGCATTATAATTATGGTCATTACTGCCTATGGCGATTGTGTAAAAATTCATAGCTATTACCTCTGCTTTGAATTCTAAAACAATCAGTGTTTGATTTATTCCTCTGCCATACGACAAATATTTACAAAAAACACAAATATACGACAAAGCATGTATATCAAGCAATCAAGTTTGTCTTGAACGACAGCATATGAAGAACACAAGATACAGATATTAATGATATCAACCGATCAACTCATCAGGACTTGCCCAGCACATAACCTCGTGGTAATATAAAACAGCTTAAGGTCGATTTGAGACCATGCGTTAAAATTTAATATTAGATCATCTTATCAAGAGTGGTGGAGGGACTGGCCCTGTGAAGCCCGGCAACCGCGGTAATGCGGCGGTGCCAATTCCAGCAGACATGTTGTCTGACAGATGAGGATTGTTTATTTTGCCTCTTCTGTTGAAGAGGTTTTTTGTTTTTAGAAAGGAAAAAAGAGTAATGAAAAAAGCAGGTAAATGGTTATTTTCTTCAGAATCAGTAACTGAGGGTCATCCAGACAAGGTTTGTGATCAGATTTCAGATGCTGTTCTTGATGCGGTTCTCGAACAGGATCCAATGGCAAGAGTTGCATGTGAGACTGCGACAACAACAGGTATGGTCATAGTTATGGGCGAGATGACAACGAGCGCTTATGTTGATATTCCCAGCATAGTAAGAAAAACAATTCGTGATATAGGATATACCGGACATGGCGGCGGCTTTGACGCGGATACTTGTGCCGTGCTTACTTCGATAGATGAGCAATCACCTGATATCGCTATGGGTGTGAATAAGTCGTTCGAGAACAGAAACGGTACTGACATCAGTGATGAAATGAGCACCGGAGCCGGCGATCAAGGAATGATGTTTGGCTTCGCCTGCAAGGATACACCTGAGCTGATGCCGTTGCCAATCGCACTCGCGCATAAACTATCGCGACAACTGGCTGAGGTCAGAAAAAATGGCCAGGCAGATTTCTTGAGGCCTGACGGCAAGTCTCAGGTTACGATCGCCTACGATGGCGATAAGCCTGCACATATAGATACAGTAGTAGTATCAAGCCAGCACGATGAGTCGGTAAGCAGGGGATTGCTTGAAAAAACCATTACTGAAATGGTTATTATGCCAGTCTTACCATCAGAGCTTATTGATGATAAAACTAGAATTCTTATCAATCCGACTGGCAGATTTGTTGTAGGAGGCCCTCAGGGCGATGCCGGCTTAACGGGCAGAAAAATCATAGTTGATACGTACGGTGGATATGCCAGACATGGTGGAGGCGCTTTCTCAGGTAAAGATCCAACCAAGGTGGATCGGTCAGCTGCGTATGCCGCACGCTATGTCGCAAAAAACATTGTTGCTGCAGATCTGGCTGAAATGTGCGAGATCCAGCTGGCTTATGCTATCGGTGTGGCCAAGCCAGTTTCAATAAACGTAGACACATTTGGTACAGGACGTATTTCAGATGAACAGCTGGCCGTATTGGTTGAGAAACTTTTTGACCTGCGTCCTTCAGCGATAATACGTGACCTGGATCTTCGTCGGCCGATTTACAGTCAAACAGCTTCTTATGGTCACTTCGGACGAAATGATCTGGATCTGCCATGGGAGCAGACTGACAAGGCTAAGCTCCTGCGGGATAATGCAGGTATTTGACAATAAAGAGTTAAGCATTGATGATCTGGCAGGTTTTGAAAGTGATAGCATATCCGGTCAGGTCGATACCATTATCTTTCGTAATTCAGATAATGGCTATTCTGTGCTGGGCATCGAAGGCGATTTTCAATTCATCGCAGTCGGCACAATGCCAGAGCTTGAGGAAGGTGACCATGTTAAGCTGTACGGCTCATGGACAGAACACCCGGAGTATGGCAGGCAATATCGGGTTAAACAATATGAACCTGTTCTGCCCCATACCGAATCTGGCATAATTGCCTATCTTTCTTCCAGCATGGTAAGAGGACTTGGACCAAAAAGAGCAGCAAAACTAGTAAAAGAATTCGGACTAGAAACACTGGATATTTTGGCAAAAGACCCCACCGCAGCGTCGAAAATAAAAGGAATATCGAAGGATTTATCTGCTGACATATCTGAACAGCTTAGAGAAAAAAGACAGTATCAGGAGCTGGTCATGCTGCTAGCGCCGATTGGCACAGGTCCTGGCAGAATAATGCGAATATATAAGAGATGGGGAAGTTCAGCCGTAGACAGGATCAGGCATGATCCGTATTGTCTGGCGGAAGAAATCGAAGGTACAGGTTTTTTAACAGCAGACAAGCTGGCACTGGAGTTAGGTGTAGATCCTCTTGATGACAAAAGATTAGAGAGCGCAATTATCTATTGGCTGAGCAGGAATCTCTCTTCAGGTCACACCTGGTGTGACCCGGCTATGGCGATATCCGGAGCCGCTGAACTTGTGGATGCAAGTGATCATGCCCCGCTGTCTTTGGCAATAACAAGATTAATTTCTGCAAATCGCTTGATATGCTGTGATGAATCAGGTTTTCCAGTTGATCAGAATGAGCCTGACGCGAGACTGCTGCTACCCCAGATTTATAAGGCTGAGAGATCTGTCTTTGAACGTTTACTGATGCTGGATAGCTGCGGCCCTCAGCGTTTTCCGGAATGGCAGGAAAGATCTGAAACTGCTGATATCATTAGAGAGCTTACTCTGCGAGATCCTGCCGATAAACAGATGTTGTCAATAGAGCAAACTGAACATCTTATCTCAATAATTTCTTCGCAGGTCAGTATATTAACCGGTGGTCCGGGAACCGGCAAAACAACAATGATCAAATCTCTCTGTCAGTTTGTCAACCGTGAAGGTGGACGATTAATCCTTGCGGCACCTACTGGACGTGCTGCCAGAAGATTGACTGAAGCGACTGGCGAGCAGGCAAGCACACTTCACCGGCTTCTTGCTCTGCCAGTTAATGGACACCAACAATCAGCTGCCGTCCAGCCAGTCACATTGCAAGCGGATTTTATAGTTGTCGATGAAGCTTCAATGCTCGACATTTTTGTTTTCTCCAGCTTGCTGCAGGCTATCCCGCCTGGTACCAGACTTGTGCTTACAGGAGACGCCGACCAGCTGCCCTCTATAGGACCGGGACAGATATTGCGTGATATTATCAAATCTGGAAGGATTCCGGTTATGAGGCTTCAGCAGATTTTTCGCCAGACTGATCGCAGCTTGATAGTAAGTAACGCACATAGAATCAGAGAAGGAAGAAATATTGATATTGATCAGAGCTTAGCCAGCTCATTCATATGGATACAGCGTGAAGGTCCCATTCAAATGGCGCAGGCCGCTGAGAATCTATGCTCTCGTGTTCTCTCTAGAGAATATAAGCTGGATCCGATCCGTGATGTTCAGGTTTTGACACCGGTGCGAAAAGGAGAGTGCGGAACCTACGAGCTTAACAAAAGGCTTCAGAGCGTGTTAAATCATAACGCAGGCAGTAAGGACGGCTTTGATCAGTCAGTAAGTATCATGAATAAGCTGTTTGTTATTGGTGACAAGGTTATTCAACTTCGTAATCAGTACGAACTTGAGTGGATATCTGTCTCTGATGGAGAACGAGGTCAGGGTGTCATGAATGGCGAAACTGGTCTGATTACTGCTGTAGACAAGGTTAACAGATGTATTCGTGTGTTATTTGACGATGAGCGCCAGGTCTTGTATACAGAGGATGCAATTGATGATCTGGATCTGGCTTATGCAGTTACGGTTCATAAGAGCCAAGGCAGTGAATACCCGGCAGTGGTTCTTGTTCTTCCCCAAACCGCGCCGGCATTATTGAATAGACAGCTTCTATATACTGCGGCTACGAGGCCGAGACAGCACCTTTTTTTAATCAGCAGCCGCTCCGTGCTTGAGCGAGCGATAACTAATAATTTATCAGCGGATAGAAGAACGATGCTGGCAGCTTGGTTAAGCAAGAGCAAATGAAGATACTAACAGATATATTATCCCCGAATATTTGCATAGTCTGCCAACAGCCATGCATAGAATTATCTGAGTTCCCTTCCCTGTGTGGCCGTTGCCTCCAGAGCTTGCCTTGGCGGTTGGATAGGTCGATCATCGCGATCCAAGAATTGAAACAGCCTAATCCGGACTTTTACCGGGATGACAGACCTGCGGCTGTATATGCAGCCTGCGATTATGAGGGAAGGCTGCGAAGATGTTTGATCAGTCTAAAATTCTATGGTCAAACCGGTATGGCCAGACCGCTGGCTGCACTGCTGGCTCGGTCGATCAGAAGTCTGCGTATTGATCCTGACGCAGTTGCGGCTGTTCCCTTACATGCTGCAAGATTGAGAGAGAGAGGCTACAATCAGGCAGGACTACTGGCGGCTCATTGTGCTGAACTAATTAATCGGCCGGATATTTCTCAGCTCTTGATCAGAGTAAAAAATACTGGCCGACAAAGTGAGCAAGCTGATCGCAGAGCAAGGATTGACAATTTAAGTGGTGCCTTTGTTCTTGACAAGAGCAGGTTCAGACAATTGGACAACATACTCCTTAACCGTCATATTCTGCTTATTGACGATGTGCTTACAACGGGAGCGACTTTGTGTGAAGCTGCTAAACCACTGATTGAGCAGGGTGCCAAAGTGAGCTGTATCGCAGTTGCCTCAGACCATAGCTGAGCATTGTGTAACAGAGCGTCTTGACAGCCCGTTGCGGTTCACAAAGACACCAAAACAGGTTATACTAAGGATGCCTGAAGTGTTTGTCACCCTCAGTTTTGAACCTTCATGACATAAACGGGAGCTCGCGTTATCGTGGAATAAGATCATATCCCCGGATGAGAGTCCGATCGGGAAAGATCGAAGACCTCAGCAGAGCACCCACCTGGTTTAATTGCCGGGTGTCAAAATGAGGGAACGGCATTTCGGGTTTTTTCTGTCCAAAATAAAACATGGTGACTGGCATTACGAATACATATGTATTATTTGATATAATAAAAAGTTGTAATTCAGAATCCTGATTGAATCAAGCAAAAATGGAGAGGTTTTTTAATGGGTCTGCTAGCTGATGCCAGATCGATCGCAGATAGAGATCCTGCAGCCAAGAGCCCGCTGCAGGTAATTTTACTGTATCCTGGTTTCCACATTTTGATATTTCATCGTATGGCACATTGGTTTTACAAGCATAGACGTTTCATGATAGCTCGCTGGATCTCGCAAACGGGCAGGTTCTGGACTGGAATAGAAGTTCATCCTGGTGCACTAATAGGATCTGGTCTTTTTATTGATCACGGCAGTGGCATCGTCATTGGCGAGACTGCCGTTATCGGCAATGAATGTACGATCTATCATGGCGTTACTCTCGGTGGTACCGGCAAGGATAAGGGGCGTAAGCGTCATCCTACACTTGGTGACAGAGTGCTGATCGGAGCTGGCGCCAAGGTGTTGGGCCCTATAAGCATTGGCAGCAATGTTATGATCGGCGCAAATTCAGTCGTGCTGCATGATGTGCCTGATTTCGCGACAGTGGTAGGTGTGCCTGGTCATGTAGTAAAACAGCAGGGCAAAAAGGCTGTTCAGCATAATACGGAGCTTGATCACGGCAATGCACCTGATCCTCTTGAACAGGAGATCTGTCGACTGATGCGCAGAGTATCTCTGCTGGAAAAAGCAATGTCAGTTCAGAAAGGCTCAGACTGTACAGTTTTGCCTGATCAGGTTGTCAAACAGAACCAAAAGAACAATAATAATGAGTGATACAGCCAGCCGGCAATATGATTCCAAACTGAGCCGGCTGTGTGGCTAATATATTCAGGAGGTCTCTAAGTGAAGGTTTATAATACGCAAACAAGACAAAAAGAGGAACTGATTCCCCTTGAGGATAATCATTTCAAGGTATATGTCTGCGGACCAACAGTTTATAACTATTTCCATCTGGGCAATGCCCGGCCGTTCATTACATATGATACCTTCCGCCGCTATTTGGAATATAGAGGCAGCAAAGTTTCTTATGTACAGAATTTTACTGATATTGACGACAAAATGATCAAACGGGCCAATGAAGAGGGGATTACGGTCAGAGAGCTTGCGGATCGTTTTATTGAAGAGTACTTCAAGGATGCGGATGGACTGGGTATCAAGCGTGCGACTGTGCATCCGCGAGCGACCGACTGTATCGATGAGATGCTGGAAATGATCAGTACACTAATGGCAAAAGGCTTCGCCTATGTCGCAGATGATGGTGTATATTTCGATATGAGCCAATTCCAAGGTTATGGCAAGCTTTCACATTATAATTTGGATGAGTTGGAAGCAGGCGCCAGTGAGAGAGTACAGGCTGACAGCGGCAAGCGAAACCAGATGGATTTTGCGCTCTGGAAGTTCCGTAAGCCTGATGAGCCTTTTTGGCCAAGCCCCTGGGGAGATGGTAGGCCGGGCTGGCATATAGAATGCTCAGCCATGGTACGCAAATATTTAGGTGAGACCATTGACGTTCATGGTGGTGGACAGGACTTGATCTTCCCGCATCACGAAAATGAGATAGCACAGAGTGAGGCAGCGAACGACAAGCCGTTTGTCCGCTACTGGCTTCATAATGGCTTCATAAACATTGACCATGAAAAAATGTCCAAATCTGCCGGAAACTTCTTTACCGTCAGGGATCTGGTGGAGAAATTCGATTATGTTGTGCTGAGATTCTTCATGCTGAGCGGACATTATCGTATGCCGATCAATTTTTCAACAGAACTTCTGACAGCCGCATCAAACGGTTGGGAGCGAATTACTACATGCATTGAGCATCTTGATTTTGTTGCCGCAAGTGCTCCTTCCAAGGCCGATAACGAAAAGGCCCAGGAGGCACAGCAAAATCTTAGGGCTGCAATTGAGCAGTTCCAGGATGAATTTGTCAGCGCCATGGATGATGACCTGAATACAGCAGACGCTTTAGCAGCGGTTTTCGAAATGGTCAGAGCAGCCAACAGTGCAGCTGCTGTAACCGGTGTCAGCGCCACTTCGCTTAGGCAGGCCGCTCATAAGTTGCGTGAATGGCTTGATGTTCTTGGTCTTGACCCTGATTGTGGGAAACAAGCTGTTCCGGCCGATATTATGAGTATGGTTGAAGAGCGGGTTCAGGCTAAGAAAGCACGTGACTTCGCAAGAGCTGATCAGATCAGACAGGAGGTCCTCGACAAAGGTTATCAGATAGCTGATACGCCACAGGGCCCCAAGGTCACACCTCTATGAACGGCAGCGATAAGGAACTGCGGGAATTACCTGTATCCGTGATGGCCTACATCGGCGACGCGGTATATGAGCTTGCAGTGCGCAAAGCGCTCGCTGCCAGGTTTCGCGGTAAATCCGGAGAACTGCATCGACGTTGTGTCAGACTGGTAAAAGCCGCCGCCCAGGCAGATGTCGCACGCAGATTGTTTACGGATCTGACGGAAGAGGAGGAATCTGTATTCCGTCGGGGGAGAAACAGTGCTCCTGGCAGTCATCCCAAGCATGCGGCACCTGTTGATTATAGGGTCGCTACCGGTCTGGAGGCCCTTATAGGCTGGCTTCATCTTAGCGGAAAAAGTGAACGCATTGATGAGCTGATGCTGAGAATATTGGAGGATTATGAATATGGAGAAGAACGCCGGCAGTCCGGACAGGCTGGAGGGACGCAACCCTGTAATGGAAGCTCTGAGAGCGGGCAGGACGATCAATAAGCTATGGGTTCAAAAGCGCGAGGGCAAGCCTGATCCAACTATGGCCAGAATCATCAATACCGCAAGAGATGCCGGTATCGTGATTATTGAACTCGAAAAAACAGCTCTGGACCAAATGGCAGAATCGCACGGACATCAGGGAGTAATCGCACAGGTCGCGGCTCATGAATACATTGATATAGATCAGCATATTGATAACCTGCTGCAAGAGGGTAGGAAGCCCTTCGTAATTATTCTTGATTCGCTTCAGGAGAGCTATAATCTGGGATCAGTTCTTAGAATAGCCGATGCCGCAGGTGTTGATGCTGTTATTATACCGGAACGTAGATCGATTGCTCTTGATGCCGCTGTTGCTAAGGCATCCGCCGGAGCGATCGAGTATGTTCCGGTTGCCAGGGTGGGAAATCTGACAAATGTAGTATTGAAGCTTAAGGATAAGGGTTTCTGGATAGCGGCAGCTGACGCGGCAGCTGATCAGTTCTATTATCAGGCCGACTGGAAGGGGCCGATGGCAGTCGTAATTGGTAGTGAGGGGCAGGGGATCAGTCAAGGTCTGCTTAAGCATTGTGATTTTTTGATATCTATTCCAATGGCAGGCAATGTAAATTCTCTAAATGCCGCAGTTGCAACTGGTATAATAGTGTTCGAGGCCATGAGACAGAGAAACATTTAGACTTAAAGCTGGAGGTTGTTCAGTGCCGGAACAGCAGAACAATATCTATCAACAACGTGATCTTGAGTTGATCGCCAGAATTCGTGAAGGTGACAATGAGTCCATGGAAACCATTCTCGACTGTTATAAGGGTCTGGTAAGATCCAAAGCGGCCGCTATGTTTATGGTTGGTGCTGACAGTGAGGATGTAATACAGGAAGGCATGATAGGACTGTTCAAAGCAATCAGAAGTTATGAGCCTGAGAAGGGGCTCGCTTTCTCGTCTTTTGCCGGTTATTGTGTTATGGCGCAGATTACAGACGCAGTTCGCAAAGCGTCGAGGCAGAAGCACAGACCGCTTAATGAGTCGTTATCTTTGCAGGCAGCGGCAGTGCAGAATTCTGATAGTGAACTCAAGTGGCAGGACCTTCTGGCATCACAGGATCAGCAGGACCCTGAGCAGAGATTAGAAAACCTGGAGAAGCAGCAGGCACTGCAGGAATTTATTCAGAGACAGTTAAGCTCTTTTGAAAGACAAATCGTCTTGCTATATCTGCAATCACTTAGTTATCAGCAGATCGCGGGATTTCTGGACTGCCCGCTAAAAAGTGTTGACAACGCACTAGGCAGAGTCCGCCGAAAAATGAGAGAATATAGGAGAAGTCAGATATAGAGAGGAGGATCAGCCGCAATGAAATGCAGAGGTGTATTCAGAATTCTTAAGAGAACAGCTATAGCTTTCATTGTCCTATCCATGATTCTCGCGCTTGGAGGCTGTGTTAGGATCAATACAGCCTGGCATGATCTGACCGGAAGGCTCGGAATCGGAGAACAGGATAATATTGCATCAGCTCGAAGGCTAAACGAAATCGAAATGATCAAACTGCTGACCAGCGCGGTCCGTGGCGATCAGGATCTGACAATATATTACAACTCAATCAGCAGCAGACAGTTAAATGGATTAACTCTTGACGAGTTTCACCAGTATATTCGTTTGCTGCGAAGAGGCATAAGCGGGGACATTCATTCTTTCACCGTGATGGACGAGAGTGACTTGGAAGAACAAAAGAAGCTGATGGTGGCAGCTCTGCCGGATCAGCAGGAGCTAATAGACGCCAGTATCGCTTATTGGATAGTTTATCGTCAATCCGGCAGAAATGACGAAAGCTTCGCGGTCTATTTACAGCTGGATCGGGATGGACAGGTATATCTCTCATCTGCATGGATCAGGCAAATACTGGCGTTATCAGGCTACGCGAATTTGTATTTTGACGCTCTTGATAAATCTGACAGCAGCGCCCTGGCGTTCCTTATCGATCAAGATGATGCCGATAACAGAGTCATTGAGGCTAAGGCGAATTTTCTCGTGAAGTTTTATCAGAATAATATATCCTCACGAACAAGTGAATATAGCCTGAATATGGCTAGAATTGATAGCATCGCTTATGATCAATTCGGTATTATTAATCCTGATATGACGCAGTCGGTAAGTAGAACAGTTACATTCAGTATTGATAATTACGGTGTTATGAAAGCGTCTGACAATGTGACCAATGTACTGGCACGAGAAGATTTGAGAATTCTTCTCAATGGGGAACCCCTGTTTACAGTCGCGGCGCGCAGTAATGATTCATTTGAGCGAGTGTGGTCATACAGACTCGAACAAGCGACCGGCAAGCCTTTTTTGCATGATGACAGCAATTGCAAACCATATGTTGATGGAGTTGATTTGATCAATCTGTCATACAATGGTATCAACATTAGCGCTCAGGGTGATTGTCAGGATCATGATTCCTGGAACGGAATTATCCGTTCATTATCAATTACCAATGCCATGTACCATACAGGCAGTGGCCTGAGACCAGGTCAGCCTGTAGAGGAATTACTGATCAGATATCCGTTTGCCAGCCAGAACGGCTTCCGCTTAAGAACTCAGGTTGAAGGCGGCACGGTCACAATGAACGTTACTGTAGAAGATGATGTTATTACAAAAATAGATTTCAGCTTCCTGCAGACGGAACAATAGGTGAAGATGGAACAAAATTACAGCAGGAGCACTGATCAAACAGATAATACAGCAGCCAGAAGGATCCTGGTTGACGCTGATGCCTGCCCGCAGGGTGTACGTCGGATCATTGAGAGAACCTGCAGCCGCAGTGGTATCGAACTGCTTTTTGTCACGGATACAAACCATGAGATATCAACAGAGCATGGCAATGTGATTATCGTAGATCAAGGTCATGACTCTGTAGATCTTGCGATTATTAACAGACTTAGAGCTAAAGATATAGTAGTAACTCAGGATTATGGACTGGCCTCACTGGCTCTGGCAAAAAGAGCAAAAGCTATCCATCCATCAGGCAAGATCTACAACGAGAGCAATATTGATTTTTTGCTGATGGACCGACATCTGTCAGCCAAGTCGCGCAGGGCAGGGGAGCGTTTTTCCAGACAACGAAGACGCGATGATCGTGACGACAGCAGCTTCACTGGTAATCTAGGAAAATTGTTGAATGAAACCACTTGACAAAAAACATCAGGCAGATTAGAATAACCTACGCTGCACATGCGCCCGTAGCTCAATTGGATAGAGCGTCTGACTACGGATCAGAAGGTTA
>CAZSLR010000048.1:0-11825 GCA_964607635.1 uncultured Oscillospiraceae bacterium | reverse complement strand
TAGAAAAATACTCCGCGAAAATGGGTTGACAGCACATGGGTTCTTGCATCATAATTAAGCAAATTATTGTATACAATCGCGGAGGTACATACCATGGGTTTAACGACAGCACAGAAAATCATAAAAAATCATCTGGTCAGCGGCTCTATGCAGGCTGGTGAAGAGATCTCGATCAGGATCGATCAGACTCTCACACAGGACTCGACCGGAACCATGGCATATCTGCAATTCGAGGCTATGGGAATTCCCAAGGTAAAAACAGAGCTATCTGTAGCCTATATTGATCATAATACTCTCCAGACCGGATTTGAGAACGCCGATGACCATAAGTATATTCAGACCGTTGCCTATAAACACGGTGTACGTTTCTCGCGTCCCGGCAACGGCGTTTGCCATCAGGTACATATAGAACGTTTCGGCGCGCCAGGCAAAACGCTGCTGGGCTCAGACAGCCATACACCAACCTGCGGCGGTATTGGCATGCTGGCGATCGGTGCCGGCGGGCTAGATGTCGCGGTAGCGATGGGTGGCGGCGCTTATTATCTGACAATGCCCAAAATGGTCAAGGTCGTTTTGAAGGGCAAGCTGAGAGCCTGGGTCTCTGCCAAGGATATTATCCTGGAGGTCCTGCGTATCATGTCGGTAAAAGGCGGCGTCGGCAAGATCGTCGAGTATGCTGGTGAGGGTGTCGCGACATTGTCAGTTCCGGAGAGAGCGACAATAACCAATATGGGCGCTGAGCTTGGCGCAACAACCTCTATCTTCCCAAGTGATGAAGTAACAAAAGAGTTCCTGAGAGCTCAGGGCAGAGAAAATATCTATGTTGAGCTGGGACCGGACGCTGATGCGGTTTACGATGAAGAAATCACCATTGATCTGAATGAGCTAGAACCGATGATTGCCAGACCGCATAGCCCTGACGATGTTGTCAAGGTATCTGAGATCGCGGGGATGCCTGTTGATCAGGTTTGTATCGGCAGCTGCACCAATTCATCACTTCAGGATATGCTGAAGGTCGCCGCAATGCTCAAGGGCAAGTCTGTACCGCCGTCAGTTTCACTGGTGATCGCGCCGGGCTCCAAGCAGGTCCTGACCATGCTGGCAGCCAGCGGAGCTCTGACTGATATGATCGACGCCGGTGCCAGAATTCTGGAATCTGCCTGCGGACCATGTATCGGGATGGGTCAGTCGCCAAAAACAGATGCTGTTTCTCTGAGAACCAATAACAGAAACTTCTATGGCAGATCAGGTACCGCTTCAGCTAAGGTTTATCTTGTAAGTCCAGAGGTAGCTGCAGCCAGTGCGCTGTCAGGTGTTATCACTGATCCGCTGACATTAGACGCTCCAATTCAGATCAATATGCCTGAGACCTTCTCGATAAATGATAATTTGATCGTAATGCCGGCCGGTCCGGATGAAGAGACAGTGGTTGTACGCGGTCCAAATATCAAACCGTTCCCGATCAATTCAGCGGCGGCAGATACGATCAGCGGTAAATCACTGATCAAGGTAGAAGATAACATTACTACAGACCACATCATGCCTTCGAATTCGAAGCTGCTGCCTTACAGGTCTAATGTACCTTATCTGGCTGATTACTGTCTTACACCATGTGATCCCGAATTCCCGGCACGTGCCAAGGAGAATGGCGGTGGCTTCATCATTGCCGGATCAAATTACGGACAGGGCTCAAGCCGTGAGCATGCGGCTCTGGCACCACTGCAGCTAGGAATAAAAGCAGTACTGGCGGTGTCTTTTGCCAGGATACATATGGCCAACCTGATCAACAACGGAATTCTGCCGCTTACTTTTGCAGATGCGGCTGATTATGATAGAATAAATCTGCTTGATGAATTTGTGATCAAAAACGCACCTGCACAAATCAAGGCTCTTGCGGCTGGTGCGGATATGACAGTGACAAATGTGACAGGCGGCTATGATATTACAGTTAAGCTGCCGCTTTCAGAGAGACAGGCGGAAATACTCCTTGCCGGCGGACTTCTTAACTATACTAAGAAGCAGGGCAGCTGAAGATGCAGGCGGTGGGGAAATCTCATGGCACGCTGAGGCTTCAGGTTTACGAGCAGCTCAGGGAGGGAATTCTTCTTGGTAAGTATCCCAGGGGCAGCGCGTTGACTGAGATCAGGCTGGCAGATGAGCTTGGGGTAAGCAGAACACCTGTTAGAGAGGCTTTTTGCCAGCTGGAGCTGGACGGACTTGTAGCAGCTACTCCGAATAAGGGTGTAGTGGTTGAGGGTTTCGATCAGGCTGATATGCTTGATATGTACGAAGTCAGAACCAGGATGGAAGCGCTCGCGGCCTCAAGGGCTGCCGAGAAAATGTCCGGGGATGATATCAATCAGCTAAGAAAACTGTTCGAGCAGGAGGCTGAGCTAGCTGCAAACGGCGAATATCGCGAATTGCAAAGATCCGATGCGGCGTTCCATGATCTTATATTTCGAGGCAGCGGCAGCAGAGTTTTGCAGAATATTTTATCATCGATCAATATCTATACCAGACAGGCGAGATTTATTTCTCTCTCGACCAGAGGACGAACTGAGCAGGTGCTGCAGGAGCATGCAGGCATCTTAAGAGCAATCGAGGCAAGAGATGCTGTATCAGCCGGCAGGCAGATGCAGACACACATAGAAAATGCAGCGGCCAGCTACAGAAGACTGGCGGCCGAAATGGGAGGTAGTCAATGATAAGTGAGAAAAAGTATGATGAAATACTTCATCAGCTGGCAGAAGATTCAGCAGCAAAATCAAGAATTGACCCTGCTCTATATGAAAGATACAGTGTAAAACGCGGACTTCGCAACGAGGATGGCACCGGTGTTCTGGTCGGCCTGACTGAGGTCGGTGAGGTTTTCTCTTACATTATGGATGATGGCGATCGGGTTCCTGTAGAAGGACGCCTGTTCTACCGTGGTATCGGTATATCTGATATAGTCAATGGCTTCTACCAGGAGAAGCGCTATGGCTTCGAGGAAACGGTATATCTGCTGCTGTTCGGTGAGCTGCCGACACAAGATCAGCTGGAGCAGTTCGAGGACCTGATCAAGGCGAACAGGAATCTGCCGAACGGGTTTACCGAAAACATGATCCTGCAATCGCCCAGCCCTGATATCATGAACAAGCTGGCCAGAACAGTTCTCGGCCTCTATGCTTACGATGACAAGGCTGATGATATCAGCATCGAAAATGTTCTGAGACAGTCAATTTCGCTTATCGCGATATTCCCTGTTCTGATCTCCTATGCCTACATGGCCAAACGTCATTATGTTGATGGACAGAGTCTGTTCCTTCACTCACCGCAGCCGCATTACAACACGGCTGAAAATATACTTCATATGATCAGGCCGGACGGGCAATTCACTGAGCTTGAAGCCCGAATACTCGATCTGGCACTTGTACTGCATGCAGAACATGGCGGCGGCAATAACTCGACTTTTGTCACCAAGGCTGTTACATCTTCAGGTTCTGACACTTATTCAGTCATCGCGGCGGCCATCGGCTCGCTCAAAGGACCACAGCATGGTGGTGCCAGCGGCAAGGCCTACGATATGATGCAGGATCTGAAGAGTGAGGTTAAGAACTGGCGCAATGAGATGGAAATAGCTGAGTATCTGACCAGGATCCTCAAAAAAGAGGCCTATGATAAGAGTGGTCTTATCTACGGTATCGGCCATGCTGTCTACACGATCTCCGACCCGCGTACCAAGCTGCTACGTGATTATGCACGCGCGCTCGCCTATGAGTCCGGCAAGGAAGAAGAGTATGAGCTTTATACACTGACTGAGAGAATGGCTCCTGAGGTCTTCCGCAATGTCAAAAAGAGCGATAAGATCGTATGCGCGAATGTCGATTTCTACTCAGGCTTCATTTACAACATGCTCGGTATACCGCCTGAGCTCTACACGCCGATTTTCGCCGTTGCCAGAATCGCCGGCTGGAGCGCGCATCGCATCGAGGAGCTCGTCAGCGGCGGGCGTATACTGCGTCCTGCCTACAAGTGTGTTCAGAAGCGCCGCAAGTATATTGGCATGAACGAACGTCCTGCTTCTGAGAACAAATAAATATACACTGGCAAAAGACTTGCTTATCCCAGTTGTCGTTTCGTAGTGATGGCTGGGATATTTTTCTGTTTGCGAAAAATGGGCAGAAAAAAACCTGCCTCATTTGAAGCAGGTTTATTGCTGTGGTGACCCTAAGGGGAATCGAACCCCTGTTTTCGCCGTGAGAGGGCGACGTCTTGACCGCTTGACCATAGGGCCTTGTTTCAGCGTTGATGATTATAACACAGGAAAAATGGTGCCGCAAGTACTAGTTTCAAAAGAATTTTCGGCATGTGCTTATGGCCGGATTTTGTACTGGTTAATTGTTTAGCTGATAGATTCAGAAGTGATTGTGGCAGGATTGCAAAGCTTTTGCAAAGATGTGACCGCAGATACGAAAAACAATAGTGGATATGATAGAATAAACTGCTATAATAGTGAGCGTACATATGTTTGCTTTTGACTTGCGAGCTATGTTTAATAAATAGACAAGAGGGTATTTAAGATGGATCCGGTCATTCATATTCACGGAGCACGTGAGCATAATCTTAAGAATGTGAGCTTAGATATACCAAGGGACAAGCTTGTTGTTTTAACAGGTCTGTCAGGCAGCGGCAAATCCTCTTTGGCCTTTGACACAATATATGCAGAGGGCCAGAGGCGCTATGTCGAATCATTGTCTTCTTATGCCAGACAATTTCTAGGACAGATGGAGAAGCCTGATATAGATCATATCGATGGTCTGTCACCGGCGATATCGATCGATCAGAAAACTACCAGTAAGAACCCTAGATCGACAGTAGGCACTGTAACAGAGATCTATGATTATCTCAGGTTGTTATACGCCAGAGCCGGTACTCCGCATTGCCCAAGCTGCGGCCGTGTGATCGAGAGGCAGACGGTCGATCAGATGATCGAGATCATTGAGCAACATCCAGAGGGCACAAGAATGATCCTGATGGCGCCGGTAGTTAGAGGACGCAAGGGTGAGTACGGCAAGCTGTTTGAGAAATTCCGTAAATCAGGTTATGTTCGTGTGCGTGTCGACGGCAATATATACGAGCTGGAAGAGGATATCGAGCTCGAGAAGAATAAGAAGCATACTATCGAAGTAGTCATTGACAGGCTGATCCTGCGTGATGGTATTCGCAGCCGACTGGCCGACTCGATAGAGTCAGCGCTTCATCTTGCAGATGGTCTCGTCCAGGTGCTTATGCAGATAGAAACACCAGAGGGCCATGATGAAGAGGAGTTGCTTTTCTCACAACATTTTTCCTGCCCTGACTGCAATATCAGTATGGAAGAGATATCACCACGCTCCTTTTCCTTCAATAATCCTTTTGGCGCTTGTCCTGAGTGCAGTGGCCTGGGACAAATGTCACATATAGATCCAGAACTGGTGGTTTTTGATGATAAGCTCAGTCTGAATGAGGGCGCGATCAGAGCAGGTGGCTGGAATTTTGCCGATAGAAGCAGCTGGGCACGTGGTTTCATCGAAGCGATGTCGGTCAGGTACGGCTTTTCCCTGGATACTGCTTATGGCAAGCTGCCCAAGAAAATCCGGGATATGATACTGTTTGGCAACAAGGGTGAGATTCTCGAGGTCGATACGACCAACAGCAAGTACTCCCATGGTATCTATCGAAGTGACTGGATTGGTGTAATCAACAGTCTTGAGAAGCGTTATCGTGAGACCAGCTCAGACGACATGAAGAGCTATTATGAGCAGTTTATGTCAGTTACACCCTGTCCTGTCTGTAATGGCGCCAGACTCAAGCCTGAGAGTCTGGCTGTACGAGTAGGTGGACTAAATATTTCTGAGCTGACATCACTTCAGATTCGCAAGGCTAGAGAGTTCCTCAGAAGTGTTGAGCTTGCGCCGCGCCAGAAGCAGATAGCCGCGCAGATAACGCGGGAGCTTGATGCCAGACTTACCTTCCTGGTCGATGTGGGACTTGATTATCTGACACTGGCAAGAGCTTCAGCGACGCTATCGGGCGGGGAGGCTCAGCGTATAAGACTGGCAACTCAGATTGGTGCCGGCCTGATGGGTGTTCTTTATATTCTTGATGAGCCAAGCATTGGCCTTCACCAGCGTGACAATTCCAGATTGCTGGCAACGCTTAAGAGACTGCGCGATATCGGCAACACCGTTCTGGTTGTTGAGCATGATGAGGAAACAATGCTAGAGGCTGATCATATTGTCGATATGGGACCGGGGGCCGGTGAACGCGGCGGGTATGTTGTCGCCCAGGGTACAGCTGATGATATCATGGCAGAACCGCGATCAATTACAGGACAATATCTGTCCGGTGTGAAAGCAATTGAGATTCCGGTAACACGAAGAAAGCCTGCCGGAAACTGGCTCACGATCAGAGGCGCCAGCGAAAATAATCTTAAAAATATTGATGTCAGTATCCCATTGGGCGTGATGACCTGTATTACAGGTGTATCAGGCTCCGGCAAGAGCTCACTGGTCAATGGAATCCTGCTCAAGAAGCTGGCCAGCGATCTGAATGGTGCCAGAAGATATGCCGGTCATTTTACAGAGATAACAGGTATTGAGTATCTAGACAAGGTTATTGATATTGACCAGTCACCAATCGGCAGGACGCCCAGATCAAACCCAGCCACCTACACAGGTCTGTTCGATCTAATCAGATCTTTGTTTGCCGAAACGCAGACGGCCAAGGCCAAGGGCTACAAGCAGGGACGCTTCAGCTTCAATGTTCGCGGCGGACGTTGTGAGGCCTGCTCCGGTGATGGAGTGAACCGAATAGAAATGCATTTTTTACCGGACATTTACGTAACATGTGATGTCTGCAAGGGAAAACGATACAATCAGGAGACCCTTGAGGTAAAATATAAGGAGAAGTCTATTGCTGATGTGCTCGACATGACGGTGGATGAGGCAGTTGAATTTTTTGCTAATCTGCCAAGGATAGCCCGCAAGCTGCAGACGCTTCAGGATGTAGGTCTGGGTTATATAAGACTGGGACAGCCTTCGACGCAGCTCTCAGGCGGTGAGGCTCAGCGAGTGAAGCTCGCTACAGAGCTCTCGCGCAGAGGCACCGGTCAGACCTTCTACATATTGGACGAGCCAACAACCGGTTTACATATAGCTGATGTTCATAAGCTTGTTGACATACTAAGCCGACTGACAGAAAATGGAAACACTGTACTTGTTATCGAACATAATCTGGATGTAATCAAAACGGCAGATTACATTATAGATCTTGGACCAGAGGGCGGTGACGCCGGCGGAACAGTTGTAGCAGCCGGAACTCCGGAGGAAGTAGCCTTGATAGAGGCTTCACATACAGGAAGATATCTTAAAGGTATATTAGAAAAAAACGTTGCTGCCAGCAGCAAAGAGTAAAGGGAATATAAGCAAATGTCAAAATGTGTAATGTGTAAGAAGAATATTGCGGTGGTTTTCACTACCAGATTTGATAATGGTCAACGTGTCCACGAGGGCCTCTGCCTTAAGTGTGCATATAAAACTGGTTTGGGCGGCATGGACGAGCTGTTTGAGAAGGCAGGCATCAACGAGAACAATATCGATGAGCTGACTGACCGCATGAATAATGTTATGTCACAGATGGACGGCAGCAGCCCGGAAATGTTTCTCAAATCACTCCTTGACGGTGATTTCGATAGTCAGGGCATGATGAACGCCTTCATGAACAGCGGTGAGGAGAATACTGAAGAGAATGAGGAAGAGGATGAGCAGCTTTCATCCCTGATGTCTCTTCAGGGACCTGAAAACAGTGACTTGCAGCCTACCTCTGTCGGTGATGAAGGCGGCGAGCTGATTTCAGGGCTTGACCGCAGATCATCAAGAACACGTGAGAAAACCAGCCAGATAAAAAAGCGAAAGTTCCTTGATCAATTTGGTACAAACCTGACACTTAAGGCTGCTGATGGTAAGATCGACCGCATAATCGGTCGTGAAAAGGAGCTGGCAAGAGTCATTCAGATACTTAATCGCCGCAGCAAGAACAATCCTGTTCTGCTTGGTGAGCCTGGTGTAGGTAAAACAGCGATTGCCGAGGGCCTCGCTGTAAAAATCGCTCAGGAGGAGGTCCCTGCCAAGCTGCTCGATCAGGAGGTCTATCTGCTTGACATGACAGCGATGGTAGCCGGCACACAGTTCCGCGGACAGTTTGAGAGCCGTATGAAGGGAGTAGTAGATGATGCCCGCCGTGCCGGAAATATCATTATTGTAATAGATGAGCTCCATAATATTATGGGCGCAGGCGATGCCGAGGGCGCGATGAACGCAGCCAATATTCTCAAGCCGGCTCTGGCAAAAGGCGAGATCAAGGTTCTTGGTTCGACTACTCTTGATGAGTATCGTCGATTTATCGAGAAGGATTCAGCACTTGAGCGCAGATTCCAAAAGGTTATTGTTGATGAGCCAAATGTTAATGATACGATCGAGATTCTCAAGGGAATCCGTGACTACTATGAGGTGCATCATCATGTCAAATACAGTGATGAAGTAATTGAAACCGCAGTTCGCATGTCCGAGCGATATATTACAGATAGGTTCCTGCCCGACAAAGCAATTGATCTGCTTGATGAAGCAGGATCAAGAGCTAATTTGAAGGATACAACACTGCTTGATCTGAAAAAGTGTCAGAGCAAGGTTGATGAGCTTAATAACAAGCTAGAGGAGCTCGAGGCCAAGGCTGCCAGCAGCACAGAGGATGTACATATCTACGAAGAGCAGGCTGAGCTGCGTTCACAACTGCTTCGCGCTGAGAAGGAGCTTGAAGGACTTCAGACCAACAGTCATCCTGCAGAGATAACTAGCGAGGACATTGCCGGTGTTGTTGAAATGTGGACAGGTATCCCTGTTCAACGTATTAGTGAATCTGAAACAGAGAAGCTTCTACAGCTTGAAGATAGACTGCATGAGCGCGTTATCGGCCAGCATCAGGCAGTATCAGCCCTGGCAAAAGCCATCAGACGAAACCGTGCCGGTTTCGGCAAGAAGCGTAAGCCAGCTTCCTTCATCTTTGTCGGCCCAACCGGTGTTGGTAAAACAGAGCTGGTAAAAGCAGTAGCAGAAGCCATGTTTGAGTCAGAGGATGCTATGATCAGGCTTGATATGTCTGAGTTTATGGAGCCGCATACAGTCAGTAAGCTGATTGGATCGCCTCCTGGCTATGTCGGTTACGATGACGGCGGCCAGCTGACTGAGAAGATCAGACGCAAGCCCTATAGTGTAATACTGCTTGACGAGATCGAGAAGGCACATGCTGATGTTTTCAATATGCTGCTGCAGATACTCGATGACGGACGACTTACCGACAGCCACGGCCGCCTGGTCAGCTTCGAGAACGCTATCATCATCATGACCAGCAATGCCGGCACAACACTCAAGGCGAATGCCTTTGGTTTCGGTGCGGAGGGTTATGTAGCCCTCGAGAATCGTGTACAGACAGTACTTAAGGAAATGTTCAGACCTGAGTTCCTGAATAGAGTCGATGAGATCGTAGTATTCGAGGAGCTGAGCAGAGAACAGATCAGACAGATCGTTGATCTGATGCTCAAGGAAGTACAGGATCATATGAGCGCTAAACAGCTTAAGCTGATCGTCACGGACGATGTTTGCGATTATCTGGCAGAGAATGGCTATGATCCCAAATATGGCGCCAGACCTCTGCGTAAGACCATACAACGACTACTGGAGGATCCGCTGGCTGATCTCGTTCTCTCAGGCAAGCTTGTCGGAGCTTCCGGAGTATCAGCAGAGATGGAAGCTGTTATGAATGAAAAAGGTGCAGAGGAGAAGAAGATCAAGTTTGACTGGCTGTAATAAGAAAAGAGCTGATTGACTTATGTTATCGTAAACGATAACATAACATGTATAGGAAAAACACTTTTGTTCTGTTACATGGATATATTAAAAAGGCCAATAAAACACATGAACGTGAACTCGATAAGGCATTAAGATATAAGTTGGATTATGAAAGAAGGAATCGAGATGACTAGAGCCGGGGTTAAAATTGAAGAGATTAATAAGAGATTGATGAAGGATGACGAGTTTAGGAAGGAATATGAAAAGTTAAAACCTCGTTATGAGTTAATCGCGCAAATTATTGATGCTCGAAATGAATTAAATATTACTCAAGAGGAACTAGCTTTGCGAGCAGGCACACAAAAATCAAATATTTCTCGTTTTGAAAGCGGTACATACAATCCATCACTAGATTTTGTGATAAAGATTGTAAGAAGTCTTGGTAAAGAGATTCAGATAAAACTAAATTGATATAAATATAGAGCAGTCACTTCTAGTAAAAGTGGCTGCTCTTTTAAATCGTGGATTATCCTAACTCTTAAGATCTATAGCTGCCGTTGATTTTTACATAATCGTAGGAGAAGTCACAGGTCCAGAGTCGATCAGATGCTTCACCTTCGCCTAAGTCGATAGTAATGATAATTTCAGGTCTGCTGAGAATCCTAGCGGCTTCATCTTCATCAAAAAGTAGTGCGTTGCCGTCCTCATAGGTTTTAAGATCTCCCAGCCAGATATTACATTTTGCTGGATCGAAATCAACTCCGGCATAACCAGCTGCTGTTATTATGCGGCCGCAGTTGGCGTCCTCACCGAACATGGCAGTCTTGACCAGTGGTGATTTGCCGATTGATGATACTATTCTGTAAGCATCTTCTGCTGTTTTAGCGCCTTTGCAGTTGACTTCTATAAGCTTGGTGGCGCCTTCACCGTCAGCAGCAATCATTTTAGCAAGACTGATACTGACTCTTTCAAATGCAGTGAGCAACAATTGGACCGCTGGATCTTCGAATGAGGTTATCACAGAATTACCAGCTGCTCCATTTGCTAACGCAACAACCATGTCACAGACGCTGGTATCACCATCGACAGATACTCTATTGAAGCTGCGATCTGCTGAGGTTTTCAGAAGACTATATAGGATGTCGTCTTGCACATTAATGTCTGTTGCGATGACGCCTATCATCGTTGCCATATTGGGGTGGATCATGCCGGAACCCTTGGCCATGGCTGCGACAGTTATTGTTCTGCCATCAAGCTCGAAAGCTACAACAGCTTCCTTGGGAATAAGGTCAGTTGTCATAATTGCCTGTTCGGCTCTATGCCCTGCATCGACAGCTGAAGACAGTTGGTCCGTGGCCAGCTCGATGCCTGATTCTATTGCTTTCATATCCAGTGTCTGGCCGATGACGCCAGTTGAGCCGGTCAGAACCTCGGATGGCTTACAGCCGATCTTGGCGGCTACAAGCTCGGCCATTTTATCAGCATCTGCCATGCCTTGTTCACCAACACAGGCATTGGCATTTCCGCTGTTGATGACAACAGCTCTGGCTTGACCATTTGAAATAACAGACATGGTTCGCTGAAGTGAATGTCCTTTTATTACATTTTTGGTAAAAACACCTGCTGCTGCTGCAGGTCTGTCACAAACGATCATGGCAAGATCTGGTTTGCCATTCTTCTTCAGGCCACAAGCGACGCCTGATGCCGAAAAACCAGTGACACTGGTGATAGATCCCTCGATCCATTTCATAAACAACTCTCCTGTCAAATAATAATTACTATAGCTGGCTATTATCATAACACCGATTAAGGTATAATAACAACGGTGCAAATGTGCCGATAAGGCTTGTGACTATTGTGTTTAAACAGACAGACGGAGGCTATTATGTGGAGTAGAAGAGATCTTAAGGAACAGGCGAAATTTCATCTGCGCGGAAAATACTGGATGGCGTTTGTTGT
>CAZSLR010000047.1:6521-11972 GCA_964607635.1 uncultured Oscillospiraceae bacterium | reverse complement strand
CAGGTGATCGCCAAGGCTCTCGAGCTCGGCGGCTATAGTGAAGAGAAATACATGACCGGTATCAACGGCGGTACAGTACTGACAACTGGTTTTGGCCACCATACAGTACTCAGCGTTGCCGATCAGGTCATAGGCGCGGTAAAAGGCGGCGACCTCAAGCATATCATGCTGGTCGGCGGTTGTGACGGAGCCAAGCCTGGACGCAACTACTATACTGATATCGTCGCGAAATCACCGGCAGATACACTTATCCTGACACTGGCCTGCGGTAAGTTCCGTTTCAACGATCTCGACATCGGCAAGATCGGACCCTTCCCACGTATTATGGATATGGGACAGTGCAACGACTCATACTCAGCAATCAAGGTCGCAGTAGCGCTTGCCGAAGCTTTTGAAACTGATATCAACAGTCTGCCGCTGACTCTCGTGCTTTCATGGTATGAGCAGAAGGCCGTATGTGTACTGCTGACACTACTGGCTCTCGGCGTCAAGAATATTTATCTAGGCCCAACACTGCCTTACTTCGTATCACCAAATGTACTGAATGTTCTGGTCGAACAGTTCGGCATCCGCCCAACTACTACAGCCGAAGAGGACCTCAAAGCGATTCTTGGTTGATACAGATAAAATTAATTTCATAGATCTTTAATACATTTTAATATCGATGAAGCCGCTCGCCTCTACTGTGTTCCCCCGCAGAATTAGAGGTTGAGCGGTTTTTCACTATTTTGACGCTTATGTAACCGAATCACTTGTCTAGGCTCGGGCAATGACTTAATATTTATTATGTAAGAAAATTTGTTGAATATTCCGGGAGGTAAATACTATGTATGATCTGGCCGTTATCGGTAAAGGACCGGCAGGCTTAAGCGCAGCGATCTATGCTGTAAGAGCAGGATTATCAGTACTTGTCATAGGCAGAGATTATGGCGCACTGGAGAAGGCAGACAAAATCGAGAATTATCTTGGTTTCGAGCATCCCATATCTGGGCTGGAGCTATTGGCCGCCAGTGAAGCACAGGCTAAGCGCCTTGGTGTTGAATTATTGGTTGAGGAAGTGACAGGCGTCAGCTGGATGGAGCATTTTGAGGTCCATACGTCCAAGGGTTCTTATGAGGCAGCGGCAGTTGTACTGGCTACCGGAATACCAAGGCGCAAAGCAACAGTTAAGGGCATCTCGGAATATGAAGGCAAAGGCGTCAGCTATTGCGCGACCTGTGATGGATTTTTTTATCGCGGGAAAAATGTCGCGGTCATCGGCAACGGAGACTACGCGCTTAAAGAAGCAAGCGAGCTCAAGGCTTTTGCCGCTAATATCTACCTGATGACTAATGGTCGTGAGTTTGAAGGAAATTTCTCCGATGAGAATATTATACTGGATAAGAGGAAGATATCTGCGGTTCGCGGAGAGGACGACCGTGTCGCCGGACTTGATCTGGAGGATGGCAGCAAACTCGATCTCGATGGTATCTTCGTAGCCGAGGGCACAGCCTCAGCTCTTGATCTTGCCCTTAAGCTTGGTCTGGATAATGACGGCAATGTAATTTTAACCGATGGTGGACAGGCAACTAATTTACCTGGAGTTTTTGCCGCCGGCGATTGTACGGGCGGCTTGCTGCAGGTAGCTGTAGCAGTCGGCGAGGGTGCCAAGGCTGGCATGACGGCCGCGACCTTCGTCAAGGAGAGTCGTGGTGAGAAAGCGCCTAAACTCCAATGGGGCGGCTGAGACAAGATAGCTCGATAAGGAAAGCATATATCAGATAAACTAGGCTCTATGCCCTGTGTCTTAACAGACGCAGGGCATTTAATACCGCAATAAGTGATACGCCGACATCAGCGAATACAGCCTGCCAGATTCCACCGAGGCCAAATACTGCAAGACTCATGACCAACAGCTTAAGACCAAGAGTAAGTGCGACATTTTGACGAACGATCCTGGCCGTGTCTCTGGATAGTGAAATAACTGAAACCAGCTTACGCAGATCATTGCCCATGATCATCATATCTGAACTCTCGACTGCCGCATCTGTAGCTGGTCCGGCAGCAACGCCAATGTCAGCTCTGGCTAGTACAGGAGCGTCATTGATGCCATCACCAACGAACATTGTTAAAATGCTTTCACCTTGATTTGCCGGCTTCATCAGCTCCTCCAATTTCTCGACCTTTTGCTGCGGTAGTAATGAAGCATGATAATTGTCAAGACCAAGTTGAGCGGCAATAGATGCCGCGGCCTCCGGACGATCACCGGTTAGAATTGATATGTTATCTATGCCGAGAGATCTAAGTCCCTGAATTGCCTGAGCCGCTTCGGGTCTGGCGCTATCAACCAGAGATATTTTTCCGATAACACTATCATTCTTCAGAAGCCAGACATGCTGGCCTGAGCTTGAGCTGCTCATAGCAGCATCTGTTTCCGCGTTTATTTCAGCAAGCATTCGATCATTTCCCAGACGGAAAATATCATTTGAAATCCTGGCCTGAACACCGAAGCCAGGACGCTCTGTATATTCGCTTAACCGCGACGCTTCAATATCCATATCACCAGAGTTCATCGACCCAACACTCTGTGCATAGGCATTTCTGATTGAAGCCGCAATAGGATGATCTGAATGTCCCTCCAGCAAGCAGGCAAGCTTGAGGATTTCTTGCTGATGCCAGCCTTTTGCCGGGATGATTTCAGTGACTGTGAATTTACCTTCCGTAAGAGTACCTGTTTTGTCGAATACTATCTGTCTGATACTCGACAGCCGATCGAGATATTGAGCTCCCTTGATCAGAACTCCGGAGGATGAAGCCGCGCCCAGACCGGCGAAATAGCTCATAGGCACGGAGATGACCAGCGCGCAGGGGCATGAAATTACCAGCAGTATCATTGCCCGATAGATCCAGTCTGAAAATGGCTGAGAAAGCACGATTGGCGGTACAAAAGCTATAAGTGCAGCCAGGATCGTCATGGCTGGCGTGTACCATGCGGCAAAACGACTGATGAAGAGCTCAGCTTGTGACTTTCGGGCTGTGGCTTGTTCGACCAGCTCCATGATTCGGGCTGCCGAGGACTGATTATATGGCTTAGTGACCTCCAAGATCAATAAGCCGCCGCCGTTGATACTGCCTGCCATAATATCGCTGCCAGTCCCAACCGCTTGAGGCAGGCTCTCACCAGTTAGTGCTGAAGTGTCTAGCTCTGAATCGCCCTGAATAATTCTGCCATCAAGTGGTACACGCTCGCCGGGCTTGATCAGAAGTCTATCACCTGGACAGGCGTCTTCAGGAGCTATCCGATCATATTCATGCATACTGTCAGACTTAAGCAGGTTCGCATGATCAGGACGTAAATTTGTAAGTGCTTTTATAGAAGCTCTGGAGCGATTTACAGCCATGTCCTGAAATATCTCGCCTAACTGATAGAAGAGCATAACAGCAACAGCTTCCGGGTATTCTCTGATCGCAATCGCACCGACTGTTGCTATTGTCATCAAAAAATTCTCGTCGAAGAGTTGGCCATTTATCAACCTTTTCACTGCCTTATAAATTACATCAAGCCCCAATACCAGCCAGGCAAGGATAAATAAGCCGACTGACAAGGCAGGAATACTTCTATCAATAGACAAAGCTGCGACAAATATGACTATACCGAGCAGAAATCTAAACACCTGCTTCACGGGAACAGCCTGACGCCAGTTGCCATTGCTTATAGCAGTCGAAATAGTGCCGGAATGGGAGTGTGCATGCTCGTCAGAATCGCTCGACAATGACCGCAGGCGTCGCTTCGCTTCACCTGGATCAGTTCTGCCACTTGCATCTGTTATCAAACGGGCATCCTCTTCTATCGATCTTACAATCTTCTCCAGATCAGGCGCCAGACTGGAATCAACTGTATCACTGTTAAGCTTAAGATAAATTTTGCTGGCAGCAAAATCTACGATCGCTTCATCGACCTGAGGCAGTCCCCCGGCCGCTGTTTCGATTTTTGCTGCGCAGGAAGCACAGCCAAGGTTTTCTATCCTGAAGCTGATTTGTTTGTTTGACATTTGGACTTCCTCACTCTCTGTGGAAGGCCTCCTGAACATGATGCCTGGCGAAATGAGCAATTGTTTCGATATGCTGATCGTCCAGAGTATAATATGCGTTTTTACCTTCACGTCTATATTTGACGAGCCTTGCTTGCCGCAATATTCTCAGCTGATGAGAGACCGCGGATTGGCTTGATTCGATCAGAGACGCCAGATCGCAGACACATAATTCACAACTGGTCAGAGCGCTGATGATCCGCATTCTTGTCTCGTCAGCCAGAATCTTGAAGAGCTCAGTCATATCTCTCAGAATGTCGTCAGACGGCATTTCCTCACGGGCCTGACAGATCTTATCAGGGTGAACTGTATTTTCAAGACAGCTTTCTCCAGCCATGTTCAGTACCTCCATGTAATCGACATATGAACAACTGTTCATATGTCGATATAATAATACGATGCTTCATATAATCTCTGAGTGTCCTGTGTTACAAACGCAGAATAATTTGTCAGTTTACATATTTTAGGATAAGGTTTCACCCAACACGGCGGTAAGCGTGAATGTCTTATTCTCATCCGGTCTGAAAATCTGGACGCGTATGCTTTGACCAGCATAGAAATTCCTGAGCTGATTGGCAAAATCAGAGGAATCTATAACACTGCTGCTGTTGAGTGAAATTATAATATCTCCCGATTTGATGCCTGCCAGCGCAGCTGGACTATCCTGCTGCACCTCATATATATATACACCTTGAGACGGCCAGTTATAGAGCTCTACCAGCTCACGGTATTCAGCATCCGCGATCAAAGAGACGCCCAGCCAGGGTTGGCCGGCATTTATGGGTCGTTTCTTAAGCTCTTTGATGATCTCAATAGTAGTATTAGCTGGAATAGCGAAATTTATTCCCTCAAACTGACTCTTGACCAAGCCTGAATTGTTGATGCCGATCACCTGTCCATGCTCGTTGATCAGAGCGCCGCCAGAGTTACCGGTATTTACTGCAGCATCAGTTTGGATCAATGCCATGGATGCGCCGTTTTCAAGCTGCACCTGTCTATCCAATCCGCTGATTATGCCTGAGGTAACAGAGCCCATCAGCTGAAGCCCCGACGGACTGCCGATAGCAACCGCAAGCTCACCAGGCACCAGTAGATCCGAATCACCAAACTCAGCAGGAGACAGGCTGTTCTTACTGATTTTCAGCAGAGCCAGATCAGTGGAGGCATCGCGGCCGACAATAACCGCCTCATACTGTGTTTTGTCATCATAAAGATACACATATACATTTGTACCGGTAATACGGCTGCCGCTGTTGTCATAAACTGACGAAATCACATGGTTATTTGTAATTATATAACCATCAGATGAGTATACGACTCCTGAGCCTTCACTGATGGCGAACATGTTCGTACCGGGCAGCAGTGACTCGACCCTGATGCC
>CAZSLR010000047.1:0-6421 GCA_964607635.1 uncultured Oscillospiraceae bacterium | reverse complement strand
ACGATTATCGCGTCGAGCGTAACCGTTTGCGAAAATTTTCAGATTTATTATTCCCTCATAAATTCGTCATCCTATAAGCGCATGCACAATCCGTAAACGTTTATCGCTGTGCCTTTGCACAAATCATTGCAAACACTGCTTTTATTTATTAGTTGCTTTGCTTAGTCTAATGGCAATTAAATAGTTTTATGTTATATTAATTGGTGGATCATGCTGAATTATTTCAGCTATAGGAGGTAAACCGGGTGTTAAAATTTTCTACTTTTTCCGGGGGCGTACATCCCCGGGGCAACAAAAACACTCATTTCTATCCTACGGTCAGACTTGACCAGTTTAAAACTCTCAGGATACCAATGAGTATGCATATTGGTCCACCTTGTGAATGCATCGTCAAAGCAGGCGAACATGTAGAGGTCGGGCAGAAAATAGGCGAACCTACCGCGGCTATGGCGGTACCAATTCATTCCAGTGTCTCCGGCACGGTAAAAGCCGTTAGAAGAGAGGTTGCCAGCAATGGCAGATCGATGGATGTCGTGGAGATTGAATCAGATATGCAATATACACGACATGAATCGGTCATGCCTCCCATCATTACCGACAGGGATAGCTTCATACAGGCACTTCGCGAGTCTGGTCTTGTCGGTCTGGGCGGAGCTGGTTTCCCGACATATATGAAGATGCAGCCGCCTCCGGATAAGCAGCCGGATGTCCTGCTGATAAACGCGGCGGAATGCGAGCCATATATAACTGCTGACTTCAGACAGTGCGCTGAGCATCCCGACGAGATCATCGACGGAATCATGCAGGTAATGAAATATATGCAGATCGAGCAGGCAATAATCGGTGTAGAGGATAATAAGCCTCTTGCTGCTGAGGTTCTTCGCAATGAGATAACCAAGTATTACCTTGCTATGAACATCAAGCCAAGGATCAAGGTCGTAAGTCTTAAGACGATCTACCCTCAGGGCGCGGAGAAAATGCTGATATATTCATTGACTAAACGGGCTGTGCCCTCAGGCGCTCTTCCTCATGACGTCGGTGTTCTTATGTTGAATGTCAGTACCGTGCGCTTCATATCCAAGTACATCAAGACAGGGATGCCGCTCGTCAGAAAAAGAGTTACGCTTGATGGCTCCGGTCTCAACCTGCCCTGTAATGTCAATGTACCGATCGGTGCACTGATTCCTGAAGTCATTGAGGCAGCAGGTGGTCTGGCAGAAGAGGCTGGTAAAATAATCATGGGCGGTTCAATGATGGGCGTCGCCGTCGACAGACTCGATGTATCAATAATTAAGCATAACAACGCGATTCTTGTTTTCGGCAAGAAGGAAGCGGCAATACCAGATGAGACCCAGTGTATACGCTGTTCACGCTGCATTACAGCCTGCCCAATGATGCTGATGCCGACAAACCTGGATATAATGGCACGAAATAAGGATATTGACGGGCTCAAGCAGCATCATGTCATGGACTGTATTGAATGCGGCTGCTGTACTTATGTTTGTCCTGCCAAACGTTATCTTGTTCAGAGTATTAGAAACGGCAAATCCTATGTGCGTCAGCAAGCAGCAACGGAGGGCAAATCAAAATGATGCTTCAGGTTTCATCGTCACCCCATATAAGAGACAATACGACATCAAGAAGACTTATGCTTGATGTCATAATCGCTCTTATTCCTGCAGTCGCGGCTTCCATATATATTTTCGGCAGCGCGGCAGCTATTATCATCACCGTTACTACCGGCACAGCCGTTTTGTTCGAGTTCCTGTCAAGATTGGCAATGAAGCGTTATAACTCGATCGGTGATCTCAGCGCTGTTGTTACAGGCTTGATCCTTGCACTGAACTTACCGCCGACGATCCCGCTCTGGATGGCAGCGGTAGGATCATTCGTAGCAATTGTAGTAGTCAAGCAGATGTTTGGTGGAATTGGTCACAATTTCATGAACCCCGCGATGGCTGCTCGAGTTATTCTGACGATCTCCTACCCGGCAGCGATGACCCGCTGGGCAGTACTCGAGCGCAGACTGGGAGAGACTGCCGCTCAGACAGCGGAATCAGTCAGTGCTTTTGGCAGTGATCTTGTTTCAACTGCTACTCCACTCTACTTATTGCAAAACGATAGCCAGATGCCATCCTATCTTGAACTGTTTCTGGGTATAAAGGGCGGATGTCTTGGTGAGATTTCGATCGCTGCGCTGACTATTGGTATAATTTACCTTGTGATCCGCAAGGTAATTACTCTTTGGCTGCCTTTGACATATGTCGGCACAGTTGCCCTAATCACTTTCTTAGGCGGTCAGGACCCAATCTATCATGTCTTGTCCGGCGGACTCTTCCTGGGTGCATTCTTCATGGCAACAGACTATGTAACATCACCGCTAACGCGAAAGGGTAAAATTATCTTCGGACTTGGCTGCGGGATAATAACCGCTGTCATTAGATTGTTCGGTGGCATGACAGAGGGTGTTTCCTTCTCAATTCTCTTCATGAATACGCTAACACCGCATATTGATAGATGGACGATCCCTGTTCCATTCGGAGGAGGTGTCAAGCATGCAAAAGGATAATGGACTTATCCCGGCCATGATTCTGGCAATCATCTGTATTATCGCTACAGCGCTTCTGGCCTTTACTAATCAAATCACTTTATCAGCAAGACAGGCTCAGGAGCTGGCAGCGGAAAATGAGAGCAAGTTGGCTCTCTTCCCTGAAGCTAAGGAATTTAAGAATCTTGATATTGAACCTTATTTGTCAGAGCTGCCCGATCTTTCGGCCGCCTATGAGGTCATTGGCAATGATGGCGAGAAGCAAGGAATCCTCTTCGCGGCGTCTTCTCGCGGCTACGGCGGTAATGTCCCGATCATGGCAGCAATCAGTACAGAGGGCAAGCTGACCGGAGTGCGTGTTATGGCTAATGATGAAACACCTGGTCTCGGCAAAAAAATCGAAGAACAGGAATTCCTTGGTCAGTTTGCTGACAAAGAAGCATCAATAAGATATACCACAAAAATCGGCGACCCAGGCAAAGAGCTAATTGACTCAGTGTCAGGTGCGACAATCTCATCTAGAGCTGTTACCGAAGCGCTGAACGACGGTCTGGAGCTTTACAGTATGATCAGTGGGGAGGAATCATAAATGGCAACAAAAAGACTGTCATTGAGGCAAGAATTTACAAAGGGATTTTTGAAAGAGAATCCAGTTCTAAAACTAATGCTGGGCTGTTGTCCGACTCTTGCTGTTACAACCACAGCCAAAAACGGAATTGGCATGGGACTTGCAGCCACATTTGTTCTGATAGGCTCGAACATGGTCATATCTTTGTTAAGACCAGTTATACCGGAAAAAGTCAGAATCCCGGCTTTTATAACGATAATTGCCAGTTTTGTTACAATCGTGCAGATGCTGATGCAGGCTTATTTACCTGATCTTAATGAATCATTGGGTATATTCATACCTTTGATAACTGTTAACTGTATCATTTTAGCAAGAGCAGAAATGTTCGCAAGCAAAAATAAAGTTCTGCCCTCAATCATTGACGGACTGGGCATGGGTGCCGGCTATTCGGCAACACTTTTCCTGATGGGAGCCATCAGAGAGATCATGGGCAACGGCTCGGTTATGGACCTTAACCTTCCATTTATTGGTACTGGAACCATTGAGCCAATGCTGATCATGATTCTCCCACCGGGCGGCTTCTTCGTATTTGGGATTCTGATCGCTCTGGCCCAGAAGATGTCTGAGCGTATTGATAAGAATAATCCGGATGCAGCTATCGATGATTCATGTGCGGGGGCAATAAACGATCAAACCGCTTGTCTGCTGTGTGGTGCTTGTAGTCTTCATAAAGGCATGGATGAGGCAGTAGCTGAAGCGAGGGAGAAAATTAAGCAGAATGGAGGCGATGGCAAATGAAGGAAATGTTGATTATTCTTTTTAGTGCTATCCTCGTGGATAATTTTGTTTTGTCAAGATTCCTTGGTATTTGTCCATTTCTTGGAGTATCAAAGAATTTGAAAACAGCCATGGGCATGAGCATGGCTGTAATAGTGGTTTTAGTTCTTGCGTCTGCAATAACCTGGCCCGTGTATAATATGCTGCTCTATCCTTACGGATTAGCCTACCTGCAAACAGTCATTTTCATTCTTGTTATCGCATCGCTGGTCCAAATCATTGAAACTGTGTTGCGTAAGGCTATCCCATCATTATATAGCTCCCTGGGTATCTATCTTCCCCTTATTACAACAAACTGTGCCATCCTGGGTGCAGCCATACTTAATATCGATCAACAGTATACCTTCCCGCAGGCGATCGTTAACAGTATCGGAGCGGGTGCAGGCTTCATGCTGGCCTTGTTCATTTTCGCTGGAGTACGCAGCAAGGTCGACCATGCGGATGTGCCTAAGTTTATGAAAGGCCTGCCAATTACTCTGGTTTCGGCGGCTCTTGTTTCAATCTCATTCTTTGGTTTCAAAGGCTTGATCGAGAAGCTGTTCGGTTAAGAGGAGGAAAAAATGATTTTGTCTTCAACTATATTGTCACTACCTCTCAATGTTAAGAGCATTACTGCGACAGCGGTGTTGAGCATTGATGCCAGCGCTATTTGGGTTCCAGTTGCTGTCGGAGGCGCAATAGCTCTGGCTCTTGGTCTTGTAATTCTGCTGACAGCCCGTTTCTTCGCGGTTCCGGTCGATAATCGTCTGGAGGAAATCAAGGCGATACTTCCAGGTGCCAATTGTGGTGCCTGCGGCTTCACAGGCTGCGAGGGCTATGCTAAGTCTTTGGCAGATGGCAATCCCGATGCAGCGAAGTGCCCTGTAGGCGGCGCTGCGACTGTGCAGGAGCTGTCAGAATATTTAGGACTGGCTGCACCTGATTTCACGCCAAAAGTCGCCTACATGTACTGTAACGGCACAACTGAGCATACAAGCAAACGCTTTGATTATTCTGGCACTCGAACTTGCTCTGCGGCACACAGTCTCTTCTCTGGACCAAATTCCTGCTCATATGGTTGTATCGGTTTTGGTGACTGTTTGGAGGTCTGCAACTTCAACGCGATCTATTACGAGCAGGGCATTATAAGAATCAACGCTGATAATTGCACAGCCTGCGGCTTATGTGTAAAAGAGTGCCCCAAAAATCTTATCAGCATCATTCCTAAGCACAAAAACACCTATGCCGTTCAATGCCGCAACAAATGGCCTGGAGCTCAGACCAGAAAGAATTGTGGTGTTGGCTGCATCGGCTGCCGGAAGTGCTTCAAGGCTTGTGAATACGACGCTATAACCATGGAAGGTACTCTGGCAGTCATTGATCATGAGAAGTGCACACATTGCGGTGCCTGCATTACTGAATGCCCAACCGGAGCTATCCATAATGGCTTGCCCAGTATTTCAGGCTCATGGCCATCGACAGGCAAGGCACAGAAGGACACTGTCACAGTCTGAGAATAAATAGACCACAAGATAATGCGGACTTAAATCCAAACGCCACGCGAATCAGGAAAAGCTTGCTTTATAAACTACATTATGATATTATTCCTTGTGCACGTTTTAGCACAAAACGTAAGGAGGTGTTCAAATGGCTAAGTGTGAGATTTGTCAGAAAGACTTACTTTCAGGCAGGAAAATCAGCATAACCCGTTCACAGGTTTCTCGCCGTGCATTGACTAAGCAGAAACCAAATATCCGTACAGTTAAGGTTGTTGTTGATGGTACTCCCACAACGATGCATGTTTGCACCAGGTGCCTCCGTTCCAACGCGGTTAAGAGGTCCTGAAGCTGCGTTGACGACAAGTTTTGTCGCTTAACGGGTTTACGCAGAATGCAAAAGGATATCAGTTAGCTGATATCCTTTTTTGTGGTTTACTTATTGCCTGAAACTTTACTATTTATACCGGCATTTCTAAATTAAACATAACTGACTAATTTTTTATCATTGTTTAAAATAACCTTCTGACTGAAATAATTCTGTTTGTCCAATCTGCTATTTGAACAGGATCTACCAATTGTATTGAGGTGCTTCCAGATTTTGCCATTAAAAATTGTCCGTTTTCCATTACTATTGCCATTGATACAGGAATTCCAGGATTTGCTGCATCATCAACAAAGACCAGGTCGGCAGGTCTCAGGACACTCAAATCAAATCCGTTAGTCTTGTTGACAGCGGACTGATTTTCATTATTTCCCGCACTTTCATCATTTTCTTCATCTTGATCGGTCTTTTCTTGACTGTTTATATAAGCAAGGGATACATCTTTACCAGCATGAATTTGTTCTTCAATAGTTCTTGGCAATTCAATACCATTGACTATACCCGCAATTCTTGCAATCCCCTCTACGGAAACACCATCTCTTGATTGACCCTGATCCAGAACAGTTACATTATGAAATGACATAGCAGTATTACAGTAATATCTTGCA
>CAZSLR010000046.1:0-12048 GCA_964607635.1 uncultured Oscillospiraceae bacterium | reverse complement strand
GCATGATAGCCTTGAGGCGTGTTGCCATGGATCATTCTGGTTGCTATGCCCTGAGAGCGCAGCATGGCACACATTAAGGAAGCATAGTCATAGCAGATACCGGTGCGGGAGCTCATTGTTCGATCCGGGTCTGGCAAATAGCTTGTTACCTGTCCATTTGTAATTTGGTTTGCCAGGGTTCTGTTATAGCTGATGTTACTGGTTATCCAGTTGTAAACCGCGTCGATCTTACCATCAAGCGTGCTCTGACCGGAGGTCAGACTAGATGCAGTACCTACGGCTGAGGATCCGTATGAAAAATCCGCGATGATCGAAGATGCCGTGTACGGCTTAAGTCCTGAGGCGAGAGATACGTTGAAGCTGTGGACCATCGGTGCCGGATAAGTTCCGTCGCCGGCATGATATGCGACATAAATGGTATAAGTTCCGTTGCCCATTTGCAGCGGAATTCCGACCCAGGTTCCGCGCTTATTGAAATGGTACTGGTACATGCCGCCGTCCTTGGCAATCTGAACAATACACTGAACCTCAGCAGGCAGCTTGTCGACTTTTACCAGTGCAACACCATTTGGCGCGCTGCCGACATCGAGTGTCACTGATATGATATCGCCGTAATCGGCGACAACATGATTGGCGTTGCTGCCGTAATTATCTCTGAAGAACGCACCGTAATTTTTATAAGGGAAGCTGCCGCCTGAAGGTCTAGGAGCAGCCGTCGTTGTCGTTGTGGGTGGCGGAGGTGGCGCTGTTGAAGTTGTGACCGGTGCCGCAGTTGTTGTAGTCGCTGCAGTAGCCCGTGTCGTTGTTGTAGCAGGTTTGCTGCTGGTTTCAGGAGTTCTTTCAATGGTGGTTTCTGTAGTAGTATCGGTAGTGCTTTCAGTAGTGGTAGTTTCAGTAGTGGTTTCAGTAGTGCTTTCTGTAGTTGTTGTTTCTGTCTTGGATTCTGTGACAGTTTCCGTAGTATCTGACGGTATCTCAGTCGTGCTCGACTCAAGTGTTCTCAGCTGGCACCCGTGCAGAACAAGGCTGCCCGTCAAAACCAGGACTACAGCCAGAAACGCCACCTTAGTAGGTCTGTTATATCCAAATGATCCTTTTCGATCAATACGCTCAAACATTAATATGGATCGCTCCCTCTGTTTGTATATAACTGGTCTGATGCCGGTATCAGCATTGACCATAAATAAACGATAAAGTTATATGGTCATTATACTGCAAATCTCTGATAACTTATAGCTGAGCGGACAATGTTCTGACCGGAACGTAACAAAATCGTCATAGGCTGTTAATTGTGAAGCACCCCGCAATTATAGTAAAAGTCGAACATAGAGTGTATAATAATCATGATTCGGCTGAGTCTGTCAGTGTTCTGGATCAATACAGACTCAGAAGTGATGCATCTATGGGAGGATTTCAACATGGCAAAAGCAGGCGCGCTTAAGATGGAAGCTGAAGATCTGGCCTGGTTCTGTGAGCAGATAGCTCTGGTGCAAAAATCAGGTATTGGTATACATGATGGTGTTTCTTTGCTTGCCGACAGCACTGACGATCAGCGTCAGCTGAGTGTTTTGAAGCGGCTGGAAGCAGAGTTGAAAACCATGATACCTCTGTCAGCCGCGATGAAGGCTGCTGGCGGTTTCCCTCCTTATTTAATAAGGATGTCCGAAATCGGTGAGGTTTCAGGTAATCTCGACAAGGTTATGACTAATCTTTCTGATTTCTATCAGCGTGACGCGGAGCTTCGCAGGAAGCTGAGGAGCGCTCTCGTATATCCTGTAGTTCTGTTGGTTATGATGGCGGCAGTTATAGTCTTACTGATCGTTAGAGTCCTGCCGATTTTCAGTGAAATACTTTCTGCTTTTGGCGGTGAGATGCCTGGTGTATCTCTTGCGCTGCTAAATCTCGGCCTGTTTCTGGGTCGAAACGGCTGGTGGCTGCTCCCCTTGATTATCTTCCTGATCATCGCGTTAGTTATATGGTTTAGACAGCAGAAGGGCCGCTTAATGCTGGAGAAGTTTAAAACCAGGGCGCCTTTTATTGGTTCAATTTACAGACAAATATATGCCGCTCGTTTCTCTCTGGCGCTTTCATATCTGATCAGCAGTGGTATTGATCTTGATACATCGCTGAAGATGACTGAGGACATGCTCGATAATGAGCTTATCAGAAGAAAAATAATCAGCTGTCGAGAAGAGATCAGTTCAGGCAAGGATCCTTTTGAGGCTCTGCAGGAAACGGAGCTGTTTCCGAAGATATTTGCCAGAATGCTCGCTCTTGGCAGTCGAACCGGCAACCTGGATCAGGTAATGGGCAAAATATCCAAGACTTATGAGTCGGATGTACAGAACAGACTTGCCAGATTGACCAGTCTGGTTGAGCCGATGCTCGTAATTATACTCTCGCTGATAGTCGGGGTCATTCTTCTGACTGTAATGCTGCCACTGATACAAATCATGTCATCGATAGGCTGACAGGCATGGAGGCTGCGACATAAATGAGAAGACGGTTTGATTTAAGAGGATTTGGTGCGCTGATAGCGGTTGCTGTATCTATTATGATAATAGCTGCTATCTCATCGAGCCTTGCCAGAATCGAGGAAAGAAGCCGTCAGGCAGGTCTGGAGACAGCTAAGCGTGCTGTAAGCAGCGCTGCCCTTCAGTGTTATGCTCTTGAAGGTTCATATCCAACTGATCTGAACTATTTAGCTGATAATTATGGCCTGCAGCTGCAGGAGGAGAAATACGTTTATCTCTATCAATCATTCGGCGGCACACTTAAGCCGGTAATCGAGGTGATTGAGCGATGAGAAGTAAGAAGGGTTATTCACTGGTTGAGCTTGTGCTCGTTATGATGCTGCTTGTTTTGGTAGCGTCTCTTGTCTTCTCTCTGACCGCTGCCGGCAGCAGAGCCTGGATGCGCCTGACAGAATCAGGTAATCGACGTACTGAGCTGAGAACGGCTATGTCATATATTGATGTTCAACTGAAGAAATCAGATAGTCTGAATTCGGTCAGTATCGGTGCCGATCCAACTGGAAGCGGTGCAGCGATCAAGTTGACCAGAGAAATCAAGAATCCGACTATTCCCGATTTCAATCAATCCGAGACCTGGATATATATTCAAGACGGTAAGCTATACGAGCTGCATACACTGCCCGGTATGCCTCTGCAGGATGCGATGACCGCTGGACAGCCGCTGGCAGATGTCGACAGCTGGGAGATTAGAGTTGTTTCTGATCAGCTTCTGGAGGTAACGCTGAATATTAAGCGTGAAATGGAAGGCAATGAGATTACAGACAGCATAACAAGACAGTTTTTTATCAGATCAGGAGGGCTTGAGTCATGATGCGCCGGAGGAGTGTTGAACAGCGTTGTGCTTCTGCCGGCTCTGCCTGCGGTATCAGGGGCGCCAATAGACGAGGGTTTTCACTAGCTGAGCTGATAGCGGCGATTGCATTGCTATCAATATTCGGTGTAATAGCTGCTCGGATGTTTTTTTTATCAGATGGTCTCTCTCGTAAGACAGAGAGATTTGATAAATCGGTCATGCTTGCCGCTAATATCGTTGAGGCCTGGCAAGCAAGCTCTACTGAAGATTCAGCCGCGGTATTTGCAGATTCTAAGTCGTTGGCTGGCTTCAAGCCTGATGAATTTATTACAGAATCAGTAGGGGAGCTTGAATGGATTGGCATGTTAGACGATCAACTTCTGCCCAGCACTGCTGATCAGAGTAATATTCGGCTTACTGTCAGACAAGAACAGACCGCTGTTAAGAATGTCTGGCAGCTGGTAATACTTATAGAAGAAATCGACAAGGGCAGTATTGAATCTGAGAATGCTTCAGGAGAGATGATTTATGAGCTTGCTGCTTCCCGGTATATACCTCAGGAGGCAGTACGATGAAACAAATTAACAGGCGTCAGGGCAGTGCCTCGGCTCTTATAATTCTCGTGTTGACTGTATTGGTACTTCTGGGTGTTTTATCTCTGGTTACAGTTGCTGCGGACAGGCGGCTTGCAGGTAAGCGTGCGGACTGGCTTCAGGCATATTATCAGCTTGATGCTGAGGCTGTGGTGATTCAGGCCAAGCTTTCAGAGGCTACCGTTGAGAAAATCAGTTCAAGTCAATCAGAGGCCGAGTTTGAAGATATGGCTATGCTTGCAAGACAAGCTCTCGATCAAGCCGGGGCAAAAGAAGTAAATGTTGAGATTTATGATGATCCCGGCAGCTTGGAGGTTTCATACATAGTAGGTGATATCTCCTCAGAATCATCGACACAGCTGCTTGAGGTCAAACTTGCTGTCAGTGTAGCCGATAATGGTGCTCTGATGGTTGATAAATTGAAATGGCAGCAGCGCCAAAGCGAGCGGCCTCAGACAGATGAGACCGGTGTGATCTGGATTCCAGAATAGAGAGAGAGATGGTAATGGTGACAATATTTGAAATCATGCAGGAAGCCGTAGAGCGAGACGCATCAGATATATTCATAACAGTTGGTGTACCACCTACCTTCAAGCTTCACGGTCTGCTTAAGCCGATGGAAGGCGCCCGCAAGCTGACTCCTGCCGACACTGAGGATTATGCCAAACAGCTCTTCATCAAGGAAAAAGATCTTCACGCCTTCCTCGATCAGGGGGAGCGTGATTTTTCTCTTTCACTGCCTGATATTGGCCGTTTTAGAGTTAATGTTTTCACGCAGAGAGGCTCGATCGCGGTATCGATCCGCAGAATATACACGATTCTGCCGGATCCTGAGGAGCTGGGCCTGCCCGGTACGGTTATGGAATTGGCAGGTAAACTAAAGGGACTGGTTCTGGTGACAGGTCCTACCGGCTGCGGTAAAACAACTACTCTGGCTGCGTTGATCGATCAGATCAATAAGGAGCGCGCTTGTCATGTCCTCACACTTGAGGATCCGATCGAGTATTTGCATCATCATAATAAGAGCATTATAAATCAGCGGGAAATAGGAACTGATTCACAGTCGTACCAAATGGCATTAAGAGCCGCCCTGCGTCAATCCCCTGATGTTATTCAAATAGGTGAGATGCGTGATCTTGAAACCATGTCTATCGCTCTGACAGCGGCTGAAACCGGCCATCTTGTGCTATCGACGCTTCATACTGTGGGCTCTGCAAAAACGATAGACAGAATTATAGATGTTTTTCCTTCAGATCAACAGCAGCAAGTGCGCGTACAGCTTTCTACAGTGCTTCTGGCAGTTGTATCACAGCAGCTTCTGCCGTCAAAATCTGTAGATGCCGGCCGGGTACCAGCTTTTGAAGTTATGATAGTAAATAGTGCCATTCGCAATATGATCAGAGAAGGCAAGACGCCTCAAATTGATGGAGTCATCCAGATGAATCGGGCACAAGGAATGATCAGCATGGACACGAGCATTGCCGACCTTTATAAGCGAGGTCTTATCAGTATTGAGGACGCAATGCATTACTCCGTGAATCCTGAGACGCTTCAACGCTATATTGGCCTGCAGGCCTGATCAAGACGTCAAAAACAGGGTAGCCGCCATAATTATCAGTATGTGATTGATTTTTTACATGCTTTGACATTGACAGTCCTGGGTCAAGGCGTGAAAATGAATTAAATATCTGAGAAAGGCAGGATCATCCTGTGCAGCTTTCAAATGAAAATTACAATAACGCTGATAATTCCGGGGGCGATCGTGTCGCGATTGTCGGACTCGGGCTGATCGGCGGTTCGTTAGCGAGACGCCTAAGCATGCGTGGCTGCTCTGTTACGGCTTTTGATATTGATTCCGAAGCGTTATCGTCTGCACGTGCTCAAGGTGCTGTATCATCAAACGCGATCTGGCCTGAGCTGACAATAAATGCCTCGCCAGCTGAAATTTCAGAAATCGCACAAGCGCTGGCGCAAGGAGAGGACTCCGCTGTTTGGGATTCTCTTACTCACTGCGAGGCCGTATTTGTATGCACACCTCCTGAATATGTTGCTGGAGCTGTCAGGCTGCTGAGGGCTTTTACCAATGCTGTGATAACTGATGTGGCAAGTGTGAAAACTCCTGTGATGAATTCAGTTGATGATCAGCGCTTCGTCGGTGGCCATCCAATGGCCGGCTCTGAGAAGAAAGGCTTCGGCAGCTCTTCAGAGTCACTTCTTGAAAACGCTGTTTATGTTCTTTGTATTCCGGAGAACAGCAGTATAAGGGTCCCTGAGCTCAAACGTCTTAAGCAGCTGATTGCTTATACCGGTGCTTATGCCATGGAGCTGGAGCATGAGGCACATGACCGGGCGGTGGCGGCGATCAGTCATTTGCCGCATGCCGCAGCATCGGCTCTTTGTCTTATGGCTGCTCGTCAGGGTGACGATGTTTTGGCCAGACTTGCTGCTGGTGGATTCAGAGATATTACCAGAATAGCTTCCTCAGATTCACAGCTATGGGCAGCGATATCTTTACAGTCAGGGCCTGCGCTTATTGAGCAGATCGATGGATACATGGCTCTGCTTGGAGAATTCAGGCAGGCACTTACTGATTCTGACCGGGCCGGTCTGGAGAGGTTTTTCTATCAGGCTGCCTGGTACAGGGAATCACTGCCGACTGATGGCCGAGGCGCGCTGTCAGCACAAAGCTCACTGAATGTATATATCAATGACCGGCCTGGTGAGCTGGGCCGTATAACAACATTGCTTGGGGGACACGGCATCAATATTGTTAATATAAGAATTAGAGAATTCCGTGCTTATGAGGGAGGCTGTTTACAGCTTCTGCTGCCTGATAGCAGTCAGGCTGTTAGTGCCGCATGGCTGCTTAGAGAGGAGGGCTATGACTGTGATTGATAACAAATTTGGTTTGATTGGTCATCCTCTGGGACATAGCCTATCTCCCTGGATTCATCAAAAACTGATGAGCCATGCCGGTATCGAAGCTTCATACGAGTTGATCGATGTCAATCCGCAGGATTTTTTACAGGATATGCCTAAGATCCTTAGTCGTTTTAGAGGCCTGAATGTGACAATACCTTACAAAGAGAGGATCATATCTCTGTTGGACAGCCTTGATAATCAGGCTTCATCACTACGTTCAGTCAATACGGTTCTCAATAACAGAGGCTACAATACTGACAGGGAGGGCTTTCTGAGTGACGGCCCTGTGCTGTATGACCGCAGCGTCCTGATTCTTGGCGCAGGCGGAGTCAGTCGAATGCTGGCTTTTGCAGCAGCAGGCGAGCGTGCCTCTCGTATCATAATATGGGCAAGACGAATCGAACAGGCTAAAGTACTGGCTGATGATGTGCTGAAGGCATGGCCGGACCAACGAGTTGAATACTTGTCTGATCCAGATGAACTGCCAGGTCGAAGCTGGGTAGTTCTTCATGGAACTCCGGCAGGCATGTGGCCTAATACAGGCACCTTACCGCTGCCGGACAAAAGCATACACCTGTTACTGACAAAAACTGCAGAGTTATACGATACTGTCTACAATCCAGTCTCAACCAGACTGGTGCTGATGGCAAAATCAGCAGGGATTCCTGCTCAGGGTGGTCTTGGTATGTTGTTCGGACAAGCTGCCGCCGCACAGCGGCTCTGGAACCCGCAAGCTGAGTTTGATGACAGATTTCTTAACGATCTCAAAGATTCTCTATCAGCGGCTGTGTATGATCAGTTTCCAATATCCATTGTTCTAACCGGCTTCATGGGCAGCGGCAAGAGCACAGTAGGCGCGATGCTATCAGAATATATGGGCCTGCCGCTGGTCGATCTGGACAGTGAAATTGAAAACAAGGCCGGTAGAAGCATTAGCGATATTTTCGCTCAGGAAGGCGAGGCTGCATTTCGTGAGATGGAGTATAATATGCTGGCATCATGCCTTGCCGCCGGCCGCAGCCAGATTCTGGCGACAGGCGGTGGTGCGCTGACTGCCGAGAGAAATGTTGAGCTGGTCCGAGGAAGTCCGGCGCTGACAGTTTATCTGAACGCTACGCTGCCGGAGATCAAGCGGCGAATAGGCCGTGGACAGAGCAGACCTCTCTGGCGTGATGACCAGGGCGAGGAGCTGCAGAAGCTATATGATCGCAGACAGGGCATATACAGCTCTGTTGCAGATAGAAGTATATCAGCTGATCAGGAACCCGAACAGCTGGCAGCAGCGCTTGCTGCTGATCTAGGATATGGAGGAAAGAGAAAATGATTCTTGTACTTAAGCAAGGTACGACCAGAGACAAGGTTGATGAGATATGTAAATGGCTGTCAGACAGCTACGGTGTACAGACCAGTCCGATTTTTGGCAGCGGAACAACGATAATTGGTCTTGTAGGAGATACTTCTGGCATCGAGCTGGAAGCTGTAGAAATGCATGACGCTGTTGAGCGTGCCATGAAGGTTCAGGAGCCTTATAAGCGCGCTAATAGAAAATTCCATCCGGATGATACCCTGATCAAGGTCGGCGGTGTAGAGATTGGCGGCAACAAGATATGTATAGCGGCTGGACCTTGTTCGGTCGAATCAGAGGACCAGATCAAAATGGTCGCAGACATGGTTCGTGACGGCGGGGCTGCTTTGCTGAGGGGTGGAGCCTTCAAGCCCAGAACATCGCCATATGCTTTTCAGGGACTCAAGGCGGAAGGCCTGATGTATATGAAACGGGCGCGCGAAAGCTCAGGGCTGCCAGTAGTTTCAGAGATAACCAATCCGGCGCAGCTCGAGCTTTTCATGGAGTTTGTTGATATGATTCAGGTCGGTACCCGAAACATGCAGAATTTTGAGCTGCTGAAGGAGCTGGGAAGAGTTCGTAAGCCGATATTGCTTAAGCGCGGATTCGCAAACACTATTGATGAGCTTCTTATGTCTGCCGAGTATATCATGAGCGGCGGCAATCAGGAGGTTATTCTCTGTGAGCGTGGAATCAGGACCTTCGAGACCAGTACGAGAAATACTCTTGATATAAGTGCTGTGCCAGTACTTAAGAGCAGAACGCATCTGCCGGTATTTGTTGATCCAAGTCACGCCGGAGGCATTGCCTGGCTGGTTGAGCCATTGGCAAAAGCCGCCATCGTCGCTGGAGCAGATGGTCTGATCATTGAGGTTCACAATGATCCTAAGCACGCGCTATCTGATGGACAGCAGTCATTAACACCGGAGGATTTCAATGCTTTGGTTGGCAGATTAAGACCTGTTGCTGAAGCAATAGGCCGCAGTATATAAGTTAACAACACGGCCTGCTGAATATAGCAGGCAGATGGGAGGCACATAATGCCGGAATTGATCGCAAAAACAGCAGGTGGAGATTATCCTATAACTATTCGTAAGGGTGCACTGCATAAGACGGGACAAATAGCGGCCGAGATCTGCCGTGGCAGAAGAGTATGTATTGTCAGCGATGAAACTGTCTGGCCGCTTTATGGCGAGATAGTATCAAAATCTCTTGAACAGGCTGATTTTACCGTGTTCAAGACTTTGGTCCCGCCTGGAGAGATCAGCAAGTCCTATGAACAGCTGTTGGCGCTGTATGGCAGCTTCAGTGAAGCTGGTATAAATCGAGCTGATCTGATCGTCGCACTGGGCGGAGGCGTAGTCGGAGACCTGACAGGCTTCGCGGCAGCTACCTGGCTTAGAGGTGTGCCGCTTATTCAAATACCAACTACACTTCTGGCACAGGTTGACTCATCGATCGGAGGCAAGACCGCGATCGATCTTCCCTTCGGCAAGAATCTTGCCGGGGCCTTCTATCAGCCGCGGGCTGTAATAATGGATCCATCTGTTTTGGTATCACTGACTAGGTCTCGTACATCTGATGGCATGGCTGAAGTTATCAAATATGGTCTTATCCGTGATTTGAGCCTGTTTGAACAGATCGAGAGCAAGGCTTATGATCTGGAATGGGTACTGGAGCGTTGTGTCCGCACCAAGATCACAGTAGTCTCAAATGACGAGCGCGATACTGGCGAGAGAATGCTGCTGAATTTTGGACATACAGTTGGTCATGCGATTGAGAAAGCAACAAATTATGAACGTTATACTCACGGTGAGGCTGTAGCTATTGGCATGGTTACTGCAGCACGAGTAGGTGAAAAGCTTGGAGAAACACCTGTCGGCACAGCGGAGAGGATCATCAGAGTGCTTGAGAGCTATAAGCTGCCGGTATCAACTGATCTGCCGCTTACCGATATTTTACCTATCATCGCGTCTGATAAGAAAAACATGGGATCTCGTCTCTACTTTGTTCTGCTTAAGGACATAGGCGAGGCCTTCCTGAAACCGATGAAAAGGGCAGAGCTGTCAGAGCTGCTGCAGGAGGTGTGGCAGCATGCCTGACCACATAATGAGAGTTGAACCGGGTCATCTTTCTGGCAGAATTACACCTCCGCCTTCTAAGAGCGATGCTCACAGAGCTTTGATCTGCAGCCGTCTGGCTGACCAGAGCAAACTACCGGAGGGGTTAGGCCATAATTGGTCAGATGATATCAAGGCGACTGACGAGTGTCTGCGTCGTCTGATAGAGGGTAGTGATTTGCCGCTTGACTGCGGCGAGTCCGGAACGACTCTTCGTTTATTGGTTCCAGTAGCCGCCGCGTTAGGCTCTGGGTCGACTTTTATCGGCCATGGACGGTTGCCCGCGAGGCCTATGCAGGAGTACCGTGATATTTTTCATGGCCATGGTGTTGAGCTTGAGATGCCGGATAATGTAAGTTTGCCGCTTAAGCTCAATGGCAGGCTCGAAGCAGGCGTTTTTTTCGCTCCCGGTCATATCAGCTCTCAGTATATTTCCGGGATGCTGCTGGCACTTCCTTTGCTGACCGGCGACTCAGAGCTGATTTTGACCAGCGAGCTGCAGTCGGCGCCTTATGTTGATATGACTTTGACGACTATGGCGGCCTTTGGCGTTTCGGTTGAGGCTAGAGATAATGGTTGGTCTGTCAGGGGCGGTCAGAAGTATAAACCGGCAGAATATAGGGTTGAGGCGGATTACTCGCAGGCTGCTTTTTGGCTGACTGCTGCGAATGGCGGCAACCAGATCAAGGTCGAGGGTCTGCGTGCCGGTTCTGTTCAGGGTGACCGTGCTATCATTTCACTGCTTGCGGATTTTCGCTCTGGTCGGGATAGATATTCGATAGATGTTTCGCAGATACCTGATCTTGTACCGATTCTGTCGGTGGCTGCAGCACTTGTCCCGGCACGGACCGAGCTGGTGAACGCTGCAAGACTCAGGCTCAAGGAGAGTGACAGACTTCTGAGTACAGAAGACGCTCTGTCAGCGATCGGTGCCGATATACATCAACAAGGCGATGGACTAGTAATCTATGGCGGCCGCCAGCTAGAAGGCGGCAGGGCGAACGGGCACAATGATCATCGCATAGTGATGGCGTTAGCGATAGCGGCGCTCTTTTCCCAGAATGGTGTTGAGATCGTCGGTTCGCAGGCTGTTGGTAAATCCTATCCGGATTTTTTTCAGCGCTTAAGAGATCTTGGGGGTAGCTGTTATGAGCTCAGTTTGGGGTAATATGTTAAAAATCAGCCTTTTTGGCGAATCGCATGGGGCAGGTATCGGTGTTGTCATTGACGGACTTCCTTCTGGACAAAGAATCAATCTGAAAGCGGTTGAGGAAATGATGCAGCGCCGCGCTCCGGGCAGAACTGCCTGGTCGACGCCGAGAAGTGAAGCGGATCAGGTTGAGATATTATCTGGTTTTTTTGAAGGCTGCACGACCGGTACGCCCTTGGCCGGGTTGATAAGAAATACTGATACGCGTTCGGGTGATTACTCTGAGCTTAGGATCAAGCCTCGGCCCGGACATGCGGACCTGACTGGAATGGCCAGGTATCAGGGCTTCAATGATCCGCGCGGCGGCGGTCATTTTTCCGGCAGACTTACTGCTCCTTTGACTTTTGCCGGGGCTGTCAGCAAGCAGATTCTGGCTAAACGCGGAATTATGATCGCTGCCAGAATTACTGAGATCGCCGGTATCAATGATCAGCCGTTGGATCCTGCTGCGCCCGATCTGGAAATGCTTAAGGGCTTCGCTGGTCAGGCTATCCCGACTGTTTCTGCCAGTGCTGGTGAGGCAATGAAGCA
>CAZSLR010000045.1:5172-12236 GCA_964607635.1 uncultured Oscillospiraceae bacterium | reverse complement strand
TCGATCATCCAACAGTTATACTATCTACCCACTCATCCCATCCCGGATCTGCGACTTGCAGGCCGGGATGTTTTGTTATGTATTCGATGGTACGACGCACACCTTGGTCGAAACGTACTCTGGCATAGAATCCAGGAACTAGTCTCTTAAGCTTAGAATTATCAAATACAACCGAATGCGCCTTGTCTCCAAGAAGCGACCCATAAAGCTCGGGCTGCATGCGGGCCAGATCATATGAGGTCATATGATGCAGGACTGGTTTTACGCCAACTGCCTGACCAATACATTCATAGATCTGGTTCCAGGTCAGACTCTCATCTGAAGTGATGTGAACTGCCTCGCCGATAGCATGAATATTCCCCATCAAACCAGTAAAACCTCTGGCAAAATCTGTGTTATGCGTCATTGTCCAGAGCGAGCTGCCATCACCATGAACAATAACTGGCTTGCCTTGCATTATTCTCGCGACAACAGACCAGCTGCCTTTGGGTCCATGAACACCAATAGGAACAGACCAGTCACCATATGTATGACTCGGACGAACTATCGTTATCGGAAAACCTGTATCTCTATAAGCCTGTATTAGTATTTCCTCACAGGCGATCTTGTCGCGCGAGTACTGCCAGTATGGATTTGCTAAAGGTGTACTCTCTGTAACAATATAATTGCTAAGAGGTTTCTGATACACAGATGCAGAGCTTATGAAAATATACTGACCGCAATTTCCGGAAAACAAGCGAATATCACGCTCAATGTCCGCAGGATGAAATGCGATAAAATTCACTACTGTATCGAAATACTTACCGGCAATCAACTCCTGCACCTTTTCCTCATCATGAATGCTGCAGGATATGACTTCAGCATTTGCAGGTACATGCTCTCTCTTGCTGCCGCGATTAAGCAAATATAAATCCCAGCCCAGCTCTGCCAATCTATGACTGACAGCGGTACTGATCGTACCAGTTCCACCAATTATTAATGCCCGCATATTCTGTACCTCCTGAAACAATTGTCCGGAACAAGCCGGTAATCACTTGTCCCAATTGTAGCAGACCTCATGACATGCTACAATCACATGACTGCTCATCTATTAACACTCTTACTATATTATTGTTCACATTACAAATAGGAATATTATGATACAATGAAGTTGCTAACAAGTTTTATTTGGTCTAAGGAGTGTGGAGCTTTGTCACTATTATTTGCCAGACAACCTATATTCGACAATAGGGGCAGACGCCACGGGTATGAGCTTCTTTATCGCGAGCCTGGAGAGCTAGCTTATGGCCAGCATGATGGCGATATGGCGACCTCCAGCGTTATTGCAGCCAGCTTCCTCTCAATGGGAGTTGGAGAGCTGTCGAGTCAAACCAAGGCCTACATTAATTTTACTCCGAACATGCTTCTCAGAGGCGTAGCGACACTATTTCCAAAGAACGGTATAGTGATTGAAATACTTGAGTCGATCGAACCCACTAAGGAGATAATCGAGGCCTGCCGTGACCTGAGAAAAAGAGGTTATACCCTAGCGCTCGATGATTTTGTGCTTCGCGAAGATTATCTTCCATTGATTGAGCTTGCTCACATTATAAAAATTGATTTTATGCATCTTCGTACTGAGGCAGAGCGTAAAGCGGTTATTCAACTGAACAAGCATTTCAATATCAAGTTTTTAGCTGAAAAGGTTGAAACACGAGAAGACTATGATATGGCCGTCCGACTTGGTTACAGTCTATTCCAGGGCTACTTTTTCTCAAAACCTGTTATTGTAAATACAAACAACATTCCCCCTTCGATCGTAAACCAGATCAGGCTGATGCAGCTTCTGGAAAATAATGATCCTGACATCGGTGATATAGCTGATGTAATTGAGAAGGATGTTGCCTTTACCTATGAGATTCTTAAGCTGACAAAAACTGTGCGCTACTATCGCGGCAATAAAATAACCTCGATCCGACAGGCAGCGATGTTGATGGGTCTTACGGAACTGAAAAAATGGGCATACATAACTATTATCCGCAAAATCGCCGATCATGATCAGGAGGAAAATATCAGTATGTCTGTTCAGAGGGCGCGTGCTCTGGAACAGCTGGCAGAGCTTACTGGCAATAGAGAGCGCAAGATGAGCTTCTTCACCTTGGGTCTTCTCTCAATGATCGATGTTCTTACCGGTTGTGAGATGCAGGCTGTTGCCCCTGAGTTACCTATAAGTGATGAAATGCGTGATATTCTATTAGGCAATAATACTAATTCAATTATGTACACCTGTTTTCAGTTAACTGTTGCCTATGAAAAAGCCCAGTGGATCCTAGCGGAAATACTGGGCGATAAGCTCGGTGTGAATATGGATCAGATGTCATCCTTCTACCTTGACGCTGTCGTTTGGTCTAATCAAGCAACCTCATAAGCAGAAGAAAAAGTATTTCGTTTAGTCGAGATATCAACTCTCAACATAGAAGTAAATATCGTCAGAAATTCTCTTCCTCAGTATCCCACTGCAGCAGACGTCTCTGTCCCTGCAATTTTTTTATGCCGCTTATATCCTGACTGACCTCGAGCACGCCACGATAGTTATTCTCTTGGTCACGCAAAGCATAATACTGAATCAGAACAAATTTGCCTTTGACCTCGATCCAGAAGCTAGCCTGTTCCTGCCTGCCATCACGAAACGCTTCGATAATTTCTTCGACAACATGAACACTCTCTGGCGGATGGCAATTTTTGACATCTCGGCCAATAGCCGCAGGCGAACGGGGGAAAATCCGATCCTTAGGTCTGGAGAAGAAACGTAGCTTATTATGCTCATCAACAAAAGATATATCGACCGGCAGCGCGGAGAATATTAGCAGTGCCTGCTCTGTTGTTATATCGCCGGTTTCTGAATGAATAACATATTCATCAAGCCCTTTTGTTACCATATTATTATTTTGCCTGAATCCATTTTGATGCAGCATTGCCAGTACCTCCTGACGATTAGGAATATCCTCCGGACCAATGTATGGGAAGGAATATTCATAGCTCTGTCTGAGCATCTCCAGCATTTCAACACTGCTGAACAGCTGTGTTGCAGCCGGAAAAAGAATCATTTCCTCCTTCTGCACCAATCCATGCATCGCGAAGAACAATTTACCGATCAAGACACTTAACTCAGCCTCATCTCTGACAGCCGTAGGGCCATCAGCCAGAGCCGCGATCGTTTTCTTGAGACAGCCACGGGCTTCATCGTGCAGTGACCACATGATAGCCACGCCCTCATAACGACCCTCTTTCTTCTCCATGTATGGGAAGAGGATATTTTCCTTCTTCAAGTAGTGCGCTTCAAACTCAAGGAGCTCGCTGACATCAGATAACAGACTTAATCTTTGATTATCTATGCTTTCTGCCTGCAGCTTCTCGCTTATCATATCCAATTTCTTGACCAGCTCCTCGTTCTCCAATCTGAGCAGTCCAAGGAAGCTGCCGGCCGCCGGCTTCTGCCAGGCATAGTTTTTGAGACCGAGATGAAATACATTTATGACCTTGTCCAGGTAAACAAGAATATTCGCGGCACTATCACCCTGCTTGTATCTTCTAGTGAAAATCTCAAAAGCCTCCTGAGGTGTGATCGCCAACAGATCCTGCTTGTTAGCCATGTAGAGATCACGTGCGGCAGCACCTGCATGCCTGCCGCTTTGCAGCTCGTTGATATAATTATTAAGTCGCTCTACCCGCTGTAAATCTACAGTCATAGACTGCTCCTCACTTTCGCTTATAGCTTGATTATCAGCTTATGATATTCCTGAAGCGATCTCGGCTCGGTTATTCTGTCTCTGCCCTCAAGATAATCCGCGATACCGCGAGCGCTCGCCAGAGCGGCTGTCATTGTCGTGATGTATGGAATGCGCGACTTGATAGCGGATTTACGAATATAGGAATCATCAAATTTACTGCGTTTACCGACAGCTGTGTTTATAACCAGACAGATCTCGCCATTAGTGATCGAGTCCGCGAGGTTAGGTCTGCCCTCATGCAGCTTAAGAGCAAGCTCAGCCTCTACACCATTTTCCTGAAGATATTTAAGTGTGCCAGACGTTGCTCTTATTTTGAAGCCTACACTGGCAAAAGCCTTGGCTACCATCAGTGCCTCTGGTTTATCGGCATCATTTACGCTGATCAAAACTGTACCTTCAGAAGGCAGTATAGCCTGAGCACCCTCCTGTGATTTGAAGAAGGCAAGACCGAAGGTATCGGCCAGGCCAAGAACTTCACCTGTTGAGCGCATCTCAGGACCCAGGATAGGATCGACCTCAGGGAACATATTAAATGGGAAGACAGCTTCCTTTACTCCGAAATATGGGATCGATCTGTCACTGACATGGCTGATATCGGGCTCATTGCCCTCATAGGCGTCCATTATCAGTTTGGTAGCTATTCGCGCCATAGATACGTCACAAATTTTTGAAACCAGTGGAACAGTACGAGAGGCTCTGGGATTGGCCTCAAGAACATAAACCTTGTCGTCGGCGATCGCGTACTGCATATTCATCAGACCAATAACATGCATCTCCTGAGCAATACGCTTTGTGTAGTCTTTTATCATTTTAACGTGGCGTGCTTCAATACTTACGGGTGGTATGACGCAGGCCGAGTCGCCTGAATGGATGCCGGCAAGCTCAATGTGTTCCATTACAGCAGGCACAAAAGCGTTTGTGCCGTCTGAAACCGCGTCTGCCTCCGCTTCTATTGCATGGCTCAGGAAACGGTCGATCAGTATTGGACGATCAGGAGTGACTCCAACCGCGGCTGCCATATACTGGCGCAGCATTGACTCATCATGAACAACCTCCATACCACGTCCGCCCAGGACATATGAGGGACGAACCATCAAGGGATAACCTATCATATCAGCGATCTGCAGCGCTTGCTCGATATTGACTGCCATCCCTGACTCCGGCATAGGTATATCAAGCTTATCCATCATTTTTCGGAAGAGATCACGATCCTCAGCCAGATCAATCGTCGCCGGTGTCGTACCTAATATTTTAACACCTGCGTTTTCCAGCTCGCCTGCGATATTCAGAGGTGTCTGCCCGCCGAATTGTACTATCACGCCCAGAGGTTGTTCCTTCTCATATATGCTCAGGACATCTTCGACAGTGAGCGGCTCAAAATATAAGCGATCGGATGTATCATAGTCAGTCGACACTGTTTCAGGATTGCAATTGACCATAACAGTGCTATAACCCAGCTCACGCAGAGACAAAGCGGTGTGAACACAGCAATAGTCGAACTCAATTCCTTGACCGATCCTGTTAGGACCGCCACCAAGTATCATAACCTTGCGGTCATTCTTTGCTTCCTCAACTTGTGCCGGCAGAACGGATGGAGCCGCGCCATTATAGGTTGAGAAATAGTAGCAGGCGTTTTCAACACAGCTGACCGGCACAGCCTCCCACTCCTCTACAAGACCAAGTCTGATTCTCTGCTGACGGATCTGAGCCTCGGGTATACTTAACAGAGCAGCCAGATACTTATCAGCGAAGCCGTCCAGTTTGGCCTGCTTAAGCAGCTCATCCGGCAGAACACCACCCTTATAGCGCAAAATCTTCTCCTCGAGCTCGACCAACTCCTGCATCTGACGCAGGAAATATTCTTTGATGTAGGTGATACGGAAAAGCTCTTCGATATCAGCGCCTTTTCTCAGAGCCTCATAGAGGATAAACTGCCTCTCACTGGTTGGCTCTGCCAGCATCACCATCAGCTCCTCGAGCGGCAGCTGGTTGAAGTTTTTCGCGAACCCGAGTCCGTAACGGCCTATTTCCAATGAGCGAATCGCCTTCTGCATTGCTTCCTTATAATTTTTGCCGATACTCATAACCTCGCCGACAGCACGCATCTGAGTGCCAAGCTTGTCAACAACACCAGGGAATTTTTCAAAAGCCCAACGAGCGAATTTAATAACGACATAATCACCGTATGGTGTATATTTATCCAGACTCCCTTCGCGCCAATATGGAATCTCGTCCAATGTCAGGCCAGCTGCCAGCATCGCTGAGATCAAGGCAATCGGGAAGCCGGTCGCCTTGGAGGCAAGAGCCGATGAGCGCGATGTACGCGGATTGATCTCAATGATAACAAAACGATCCTGTTTGGGATTATATGCGAACTGAACATTGGTGCCGCCGATAACCTCGATGGCCTCGACTACCTTATAAGCGGCCTCCTGCAGTCTTGCCTGAACATCCTTGCTGATCGTCAGCATTGGTGCGGAGCAGAAGGAGTCGCCGGTGTGAATGCCTACGGCATCAATATTTTCGATGAAGCAAACCGTGATCATCTTGTTCTTGCTGTCACGTACGACTTCCAGCTCAAGCTCTTCCCAGCCGAGCACTGACTCTTCAACGAGGATCTGCCCTACCATACTAGCAGATATTCCGCGCTGTGCGATTACCCTCAGCTCCTCAATATTATAGACCAGGCCGCCGCCTGTTCCGCCCATAGTATATGCAGGACGGATAACCACAGGATATCCAAGCTCCTGAGCTATAGCCTCTGCCTCTTCAACACTATATGCGGGCTTACTCTGAGGCATCTCAATTTTGAGGCGGTTCATCGTTTCCTTGAAAGCGATACGGTCCTCACCGCGCTCGATCGCGTCGATCTGAACGCCAATTACTTTGACATTATATTTATCAAAGACACCTGCCTTATTCAGTTCTGAGCAGAGATTGAGTGCCGACTGTCCACCAAGATTTGGCAGCACAGCGTCAGGACGTTCTTTTGCGATAATCTCAGTCAGTCTGGTTATGTTCAGCGGCTCTATATATGTCTGGTCGGCAGTCTCCGGATCAGTCATGATCGTAGCCGGGTTGGAATTAACAAGCACGATCTCATATCCCAGCTGCCTGAGCGCCTTACAGGCTTGTGTTCCTGAATAATCAAACTCGCAGGCCTGGCCTATGACGATAGGTCCTGAACCTATGATAAGAATCTTATTGATATCCTGACGTTTGGGCATTGTAATATCCTCCATCGCATATTGACTTCAGCTAACCACTATAGCAGAACAGGAATAATTATTCTAT
>CAZSLR010000045.1:0-5072 GCA_964607635.1 uncultured Oscillospiraceae bacterium | reverse complement strand
TATAGCAGAACAGGAATAATTATTCTATAAGAAGCTGAACATTATGAATATTTATACATATTTATTCAATTTATGTGACTAATGCCTGTACACACTGCGAAGGATTCTGATCTCTTCGGCATATCCATCAAGCTCATTTGGAGTTTCCAGATAGAAGGGCAGCTCTCTTAGGACCGGATGATTGACCACCCTTGTAATCGCTTCTAAACCTAAAGTGCCATCTCCCAGCTTCTCATGACGATCCTTGTGGCTGCCAAAAGGATTTTTACTGTCATTTACATGAATTGTTTTCAATCTTTCCAGACCGACAACGCGGTCGAATTCATCCAGAACACCATCAAGATCATTGACGATATCATAGCCTGCGTCGTGCACATGGCAAGTATCCAGGCAGACACCTATTCTATCCGAATGCTCAGCTCTATCAATAATCTCACGAAGCTCCTCAAAACGACTGCCGACTTCACTTCCTTTTCCCGACATCGTTTCAAGTAAAACCATCGGGCCGATATTATCCTTCAGGATGACATCAAGCAGTTCGCAGATCAGCTCGATACCCTTTTCAATGCCCTGACCGACATGGCTGCCAGGATGAAAATTGTAATAGCTATCTGGAGTATGCGACAGCCGCTTCATATCGTCAGCCATTACCTCGAAGGCAAAAGCTCTGACCCGGTCATCCTTGCCGCAGGGATTTAGCGTATAAGGCGCATGCGCCAGGATCGGCGCGAATTTGTGTTCCTCAGCCAGCTTGACAAAAGCTGCTATATCCTCAAAATCAAGATCCTTGGCCTTGCCGCCGCGGGGATTTCTTGTAAAAAACTGAAATGTATTGGCATCGATTGATAGAGCTTCCTCACCCATATGCAGATAGCCCTTGGATGCGGAAAGATGACAGCCGATCTTAAACATATTTTACCTCCATCTGATTCCTCATTGATTTTATCACAGTCCGTGCGGCTCGTCTTTTGCCGGTTATATAATTTGTGTAATCTGGTAGAATATAGGTGGATCTTATTCTGCCGGCGCTGCCGGTCAGCAGCCGGTTTCTATATGAAGAAAGAAGGTAATGTTATGGGTAAGATCATCGCAGGTTTTTTTATGCCGCATCCTCCGGTCTTGCTGCCTGAAATAGGCAGGGGACGCGAGCAGCAGATCTCGACTACGTCAGAGGCCGCTGACAGGATCGCTGATGAGATCAGCCGGCTCGAGCCAGATACGATTATTTTGTCGACGCCTCATGCTCCGTGCTTCCGTGATTTCTTCTACATCACCAGAACTAAGGATCTCAGGGGCAGCTTCGCGAACTTCGGCAGACCGGAGCTGGAATTTGCTTTTGATAATGATCTTCCTCTGGCTGAGGATATCATCCGTCAGGCAGAGCGTGTCGGTTTGCCCGCGGGTTTTCTCGACCATGGCACCCGGGAGAGGCTGTCGATCGACGAACAGCTCGATCATGGAGCTCTTGTCCCTCTTTACTATGTATGGAAAAAAGTCCGCAACTTCAAACTAGTGCTGCTATCAACTCCGATGATGGATCCGCAAAGGATCTTCAAATTCGGACAGTGTATAGCTGATGCTGTTACCGCTTCTGACCGTAAGGTCGTATATATAGCAAGCGGAGATCTGTCGCATGGTTTGACCGAGGATGCTCCTGCGGGCCTGCTCAAGCAGGGCGCTCCCTATGACAGACGCATAAAAAGAATCATCGAGACAAATGACATCCATGATCTGCTTGAAATTTCCCCGCATGAGATGCAGGAGGCTGCTGAGTGTGGTACTCGTTCTCTGGTCATGATGTACGGAGCGCTTGATGGCTGTGAACTCGAATCCCAGGTACTTTCATACGAGGGTCCCTTCGGTGTAGGTTACCTCTGTGCTTCGCTGAAAAATCTGGGAAAACGTGAGAGCGAGTATGTGCAGCTGGCACGCGAAACTATCGAAGTTAAAATACGCGAGAACAAGACCTTGGCCGTTCCGGCCTGGGTTCCTGAGAGCTTCTTCCATCGCAGGGCCGGAACCTTTGTATCGCTTAAGAAGAGAGGTCGGCTGCGAGGATGTATCGGTACGATTGCTGCTACACGTAAAAATATAGCGGAGGAGATCATCCAAAACGCGATCAGTGCCGCGACTCAGGACCCCCGTTTCCCACCGCTTTCAGAATCCGAGCTTGATGATCTCAGCATCAGTGTAGATATTTTAGGTGAAGCAGAGCCGATTCAATTGTTAAGCGAGCTGGATCCACAGCGTTATGGCGTTATTGTAAGCAGCGGCTTCCGACGCGGTCTGCTGCTGCCTGCACTTGAAGGCGTCGATACTGTTGAGCAGCAGTTAACAATAGCACTTGAAAAAGCGGGCATCTCTCCTGACGAGAGTTATCGGATAGAACGCTTTGAGGTAGTACGCTATGTATGAAGCCGCCTTTTGCCAGCGTGTTGACGAGGGATCTGATAGAGAGCTTATGGTCATATGCGAGCTCTGCCCGCACAAATGTCATATTCCGAATGGCAGAAGAGGTGTTTGCGGCACGCGTGCGAATCACGACGGCAGACTGATCGCTGAGAACTACGGTATGGTAAGCTCTTTGTCACTTGATCCGATCGAGAAGAAGCCGCTAAGTCGTTTTATGCCGGGTTCGATGATTCTATCGGCAGGAAGCTATGGCTGTAATTTTCATTGCCCATTTTGCCAAAATCATGATATAGCGAGACCTATTGATGGACCTGCGCTGTGTCGTTTTATCGAGCCGGCGGATTTGGTCGATATGGCTGTCAGCTTGACTAAACGCGGTAATATCGGCCTGGCTTATACCTACAACGAGCCGATAACCTGGTATGAATATGTGCTCGACACCGCAACTTTGATCAAAGAAAGAGACATGAGAAACGTGCTGGTATCAAATGGCTTCATCTCAGAACGACCGCTTTTGCAGCTGCTGCCGCTGATCGATGCTGCCAATATCGATCTCAAGGGATTTAGTGAGGATTTTTATCACAATATTGCCGGTGGTCGGCTTGACGCGGTCAAACACACAATCAGCCTGATGTCCAGCAGCTGCCATGTCGAGGTCACTACACTGGTAATTCCTGGACTTAACGATTCTCACGAACAGATGCATGCACAGGCAGCCTGGCTGGCTTCTATCTCAACGGACATCCCACTTCACCTCAGCAGGTTTTTCCCGAACTACAAAATGCTGGACAGACAGAAAACGCCTGCAGCCACTTTATATGAGCTGCAGGCGATAGCCAGAGAATATTTAAATTATGTTTATCTCGGCAATATCTGACTGATTATCAGCCTTTGATTTTTGCCGCAATTTCAATCGTTCTGCGTGCCTGGTGAGCTACAGCGTCACGAACATCTTCAACCGGCTTGCCATCCTGCCCCTGAGATACTGATGTTCCATAAGGATTGCCGCCTGCCTTGAAGATCGAGTTGTCAGTATAGCCTGGCGCTGCTACGATCGCGCCCAATGGTACATGCTAGTGTAGAGTGAGAGGATCGTTGCCTCCTGACCGCCGTGAGGATTCTGCGCAGATGACATCGCGCTTACTACCTTATTCATCAGCTTGCCCTGAGCCCATAGCCCACCCTGAACGTCGATGAACTGCTTAGCCTGTGCCGCCATATTTCCGAATCTGGTCGGAACACTGAAGATTATAGCGTCTGCCCATTCAAGATCGGCAGAAGATGCCTCGGGAACATCCTTCGTGCTGTCATAATGTGCTCTCCAGGCCGGATTGGAATCAATTGCCGCTGCCGGCGCCGTCTCCGGAACCTTAACCACTCTAACTTCTGCACCAGCCTCTCTTGCTGCTTCCTCTGCCCATTTCGCCAGCTGATAATTGATACCTGTAGCACTATAATATACGATCGCAAGTTTTGTTTTTTCCATGATAAAATCCTCCTATTTGATCCAGTCCTCTGCCCATTTCTGTATCGGGTCAAGTGATCTGGCAAGTGACTGACCTTTCTCGGTCAGTCCATATTCTATTCTTACTGGTATTTCCGCATATACGTTTCTGCTGACGATACCTTCGTTCTCAAGCTCTCTCAATCTCTCAGACAAAACTCTGGAGCTGATGCCGGGAACCATATGCTCGATCTCGCTGAATCTGTATTGCTCATCCATCAACATTCTTATGATCAATCCATTCCAGCGTTTCCCCAACATCGTGAAGGTTTTCTCAAACCTGGGACAGATATGTTTCTCTTCATGTGCTGTCACAGTGTCCACCTCCAGTTTCTAAGTATTGTTTGCTGTCGACCGTGTTTGCTTTTGTTGTACATAATATAACATGGTTACTATTTGTAAGTAAATATACATATGTTACGGAATTAGCCGCTTTGAGATCTGCATAAAGTTACACATTCTGCAGTAATCCATTTCAGTCGTTTTGTATGATTTGCTGACTGACGATATTCGTGTATAATTCTGTGCAGTCATATCCTCGCAAAAGGCGAGTATTCTGACATCGGAGGTATTTTTATGACAAATTCATACAAGAAAGCTACAGATTTGTTAAGGAATGCCCGGCAGAACATTAAACCACGCAAGGGCACAAGCACAGTTGGTCGTTCGGCAATTGTGCTAATGATCATGGTATTAGCAGCAACCTTGCTATTCAGCGCCTGCAGCGGCAAGGAAACGACCACAACGAAAGCAAGCGAAAGCGTACCGCCTTCATATGAAGAAACAACCACTAAGCCAAGTGAGACAACGGTCAGACCTAAGCCAACCACTGCGCCAACTACCAAAAGCACAACAGAAGCTGTGACTGAAACAGAGCAAGATAGCACAACCACAACGCAGCCTGCGACTATCAGCACAACTACTGCCCCAACAACGGCTGCTCCGACAAAGACAGCAGCCCCAACACCTGTGCCTACTCCAACTCCAGTTCCGACCCCTGCGCCTACGCCTACTCCTGCGCCGGGACATACTGTTCGTGTTACAATCCCCGAGGGCTTCAACATGATCCAGATCATTGACCGTCTCGCAGCGGCCGGTGTCAACACAAAAGACGCGCTGATGAGCTCTGCTGTTAACGATGACTTCAGCAGCTTCG
>CAZSLR010000044.1:0-12410 GCA_964607635.1 uncultured Oscillospiraceae bacterium | reverse complement strand
CCAATCTTCGCAGGTCCGTATCGATCTTTTTAAGTAATGTTGTCATTTGCTTCTCTGTTTCAGCAATAAGACCGGGAAGCTCTGCAATCATTGAACCTGTCAGTATCCAGTGATCTGCCTGCACAAGAATCGAAGAGTTGATAATTGTTGAGGCATAGGCTGCTGCTGCAATACTCATAGTCAGTGCGGCCTTCTTCTTCCCGGCTGCAGCTGCTGTTGTCAGATCCTGCCAGGTAATATCGCTACTCTGCTTGATGCGGCTGAACTGCTTAAGCAAACCATCTGCCTGCCCGGCTTTTGCCATTGTAAGAGTCTTATCCCCCTGAATTAACGGAACGATCAAATCATCAGCGGGTATTGCCTTGATACCATCGGCATGACGGAGACCATCTCCAGCCTGACAGATAAAGGTCTTACCAAGATCAGCGATCAGCACGATGGTTGCCTCTCCAAGCTTGCCGCTGGTTGGATTCCATAGAGCGCCATAAGCGGCACATTCCGCCTTGGTCTTAAGCGCACCACTTAGAAGAGTCGCATCGGAAACAGAAGCGATCGTGTTTGATACTCTGGCGATCTGGTCCTTGTCAAGGCCGCTGTCTTCGTTTATCAGTGCAAATACCGGGGAGAGTTCCCGCTCTTGAGAAATATTGACTATTAATCTGGCAGTCGCCTGTTCAAGCTCCCTTAGCCATGTGTTGAAGTCTTCACTGTTGGTTGTTCCGGAATCGTTCGAAGATGCTTCGACAGCATCAACTGAAGAGTCCAAATCAACGGGGATGAATACGTCAATATTCTCTTGGGCCAGCAACTGCAGGGCAGGGTCGAAAAGAGCGAGCCTTGCTGTTGAATCGTTTATACGTACAACAAGAAAAGCAGTTTGCGCGGTTCTTTGGCTATAGAGGTTAGCTCTGCGACCACCGGTCGAACTTGCAAGACCTGATTCAGTGATCCAGCCGGCTGTAATCAGGCGATCAAGAACTCGATTAAGACTGGTGGGAGCAAGTCTGGTGGTGTCGATCAGAAACTGCCTGGTCGTATCACCCTGAAGTCTTATCAGATTATAGATAGTTCTGCAAATGCTGTCCCTGTATATTTTCGTACCCATGGGAGACATTAAACGGTCACCTCCGACCTAAGTGGCGCTTGCTCTTCTCCGCTAGTCTCTCCGTGCTTAACAGACAGCATGCAGATCAAGGCGCTGGCAAACGCGATAACTGAGTAGATGAACAAAGTGCTGTAATCATCAGTTACATCTCTTATAACACCGAACAAGATAGGGCTTGCGATGGCAGCACTGAAGCTGAAGAAGTAGTAATAGCCTGTGAAGCTGCCGATCCTCTCCTTACTTGCCATCTCTACAACCATTGGCAAAGAGTTGATATTGATACATGCCCAGCACAAACCGCCAAAAGCGAGCAAAAGGCGAAGAAGCAGGACGTTTGTCACAAACAGCATTGGTGTGAAAGCAAGTATCATACCAACCAGGCCAACCAGGATAACTCTGCGTCTGCCTGCTTTGCCAGCGATTATACCTGCTGGCAGAGCAAAAGCGACGAAAGAAAGTGAGAATAATGTCAATGTAGTCGTTGCTGCCCCGGCTGTCATACCAAGCTCATTTGTCGCATATAGTGTGAAAAAGGTTTCAACCGCGTTATAGCCGCAGAACCAGAAGAAAATTGCCAACAGCAACGCGAACAGGCTTCGCTTCTCACCCTTCTGCCATATTTTTGGCGGCAGAGCGCGCTGCTCCTCGCGATGTGTTTTCCATTTATTGATGATTCCCTCGATCAAGCCTTCCTGCTGTGCTTTTGCGAAATGATCAGGTAGGCGGCTGTCAGCTTCCCTGACGAAAAAGATAAGCATCAGCAAGGCGAAGACCATGACTATTCCACCCATAAGAAATGGTGCGTTATAGCCCTTCCAATCTGCTAGTCTGCCGCCTATGAAGAAGGCGATAATGCTGCCGACACCACCCATCAGGTTGATAACACCATTAGCCTTGCTGCGAAGAGGCGAAGGAGTAACATCAGGCATCAGAGCAACTACAGGCGAGCGCCAGAGAGACATTATAAAGTTAAACAGAATAATGATCGACATCATGAGCGCGAGTGATTGTGCTCTCGGTATCATAATAAAAGCCGCTGCGCAGGTCGGGATACCAAACAGGATCCAGGGCATGCGTTTGCCGATGCGTGTGTGGGTGCGATCACTTAGCATGCCCACCAATGGCTGGAAAACAACGCCGAAAAAATTATCGATCGTCATAATTATACCGATTACTGTTGTCGTCAGCAGAAATCTCTGCTCAAGCATGACGGGAACGAAGCTGTTGTACAAACTCCAGGCCAGTGAGCTGGCGAAGAAACCGAAACCGATGAGAAAAGTTTTTTTGTAATCCAGTCGCATGAACTCGTCCTCTTGCTTTCTCTTTTTTTGTTTATCTAATGATCGCTGTGCTTTTTAACTAAGCATTCAGGATCTTCAGAGCCAGGTCGGGCTTATCGGTTATGATGGCATCCGTGCCAAGCTGTGCTGCCAATTCCATTTTCTTACTGTCGTTGACAGTCCAGACATGAACAGCTATGTCATTGTCATGACAATCGGATATGAGACCAGGTATTTGAAGATTACCGGCATAAGGATGTATGGCTTGTACACCTACCCTTGCTGCGTATAACCATGGATCAACGATCCCACATTGATAGAGCAGACCGCAGCGTGCCTTGGGAGCAAGCTCAAGAAGTGTTCTTATACTATAGTGGTTAAAGGATGAAAATATGATGCGTTCTTGCATTCCAGTATCCTGAGCCAGCTGCCATAGCATCTGCTCCATGCCGGGAGCCTGTATCAAGCCGTTTTTAAGCTCCACATTAATGATAAGGTTAGTAGGCCTGATCATTTCGATCACTTCATCAAGATAAGGTATTTTCGCAGGTTCAAGCTCTTTTCGAAAAGCTGCCGCATTCATTGAGCGCAGCTTATCTGAGGTCAGTTGATGAACCCAGCCGCTTTCTCTTGTTGTTCTGTCTGTTTTTTCGTCATGAATAACGACCAGCCTATTATCAGCACTTAACTGAACATCAAGCTCAATTCCATCAGCACCAGCCCTGACTGCCTCCTCAAAGGCCGGCAAAGTATTCTCAGCCTTGAGTGCGCTAGCGCCCCTATGTGCCCATATTTGTGTCTGTGCCATAGCTGATATCCTCCCAGCTGTAATCTGGAGCAATTTATACAAATGATTATATCATTATGAAGCTTGTTTCTGAAAAAGTTCTTCTAAACTCTATTGACGGTCAAACGACCGTGTGATAAGATAAGACGAACTCGAAACAAAGATACAGGAATTTATAAAAGAAAGGATGGTGATTTGATGCAGATGAGACATCTGCCCGGTACCAATCTACCGATTGAGAATTACGACAGGCATGCGGTTGAGCAGGTGCTGCGCAGTGTTTTTTCCCTGACCGGCGGTATTTTTCTATCGCAGCTGTCTGAGTTGACAGGTGTTGGCACAGCAACTCTGCAAAACTGGGTTAAGCGAGGCTACGTATCGAGTCCGGTCGATCGCAAGTATACGATGAGGCAGACGACCAGAATAATTCACATCGCTCTGCTCAAGCAAACCATGCCGATGGAATCAATTGTTGATCTGCTGAGCAGCATTAACAATAACCTGGCTGATGAGAGCGATGATATTATTGATGACAGCAGGCTCTATGTATACTTCTGTGATATTCTGCTTCATTTGCCGGGTGAGATGTTCTTCAAGCATGACGAGCTGATCGGTTTAATTCGTGAGAGGACAGCTGACTTCGAGCTTGAAGACAAGAAGCATAGGGAATGTCTGATCAGGGTGCTGTCAATAATGGTTCAGGCATATGGTGCTTCATACCTGAGCACACAGATTAAGACAGAAATGAAAATTCTTAAGGATGGTGAGTATTTATGATGGACTGGTGGCAGTCGATGAACATTTTTCAACAGGTAATGGCATTATTTGCTCTGCCGGCGACGGCTGTCCTGATTATCCAAACAATCATGCTTCTGTTTGGCTTCGGTCATGATGGTGGGGCTGACGCTCCTGATGGCGGTATCGATCTGACCGATAGTGATGTAATGACTGGTGATGCCGACTTTTCCGGGAGTGTTTCGGATACAGCCGGTGATGGTGACACCTGGTTGTCGGAGGGCAACGTCGATTTCGATTCGGGACTTAGATTGCTGACTGTTAGAGGCATGGTGGCTTTCTTCGCGGTAGGCGGTTGGGTAGGTATCGCGGCGATAGATCTGGGTGCCAAGGTTTGGCTTGCGTCACTTGCAGCAGTTGTAGCAGGTTTGGTCGCTCTGTGGCTGGTAGCAGTTATTTTCAAGGCTCTGATGCGCCTGCAAAGCAGCGGCAATGTTGATCTGAAAAACGCCGTAGGTGTGATTGGTGAGGTTTATCTGAGGATTCCTCCCGAAATGCAAGGGCAAGGCAAGGTATCCGTACAGATTCAGGAACGTCTGATCGAGGCATCCGCAATGACTAAGTCTTCTGTTGAGCTTAAATCAGGCTCGTCGGTCAGAGTAGTGGCAGTGCGTGGCGACCGACTATTGGTTGAGCCGGCTGACAATTAATAATCATCTCAGTCAGTCATCGATTGGCTGGCAATAGACTCGGCTTTTATAAGCATTGACATATATTTGGATTGAACTGTCGTAACAGTTCGGAAAGGAAAATCTATGAAACTTTTTACAGCATTCGCAACATCATTGCCGCCTTCGGCCATGATAGCAGTCATCGTCATCTTTGTTCTGGTTTTCACAACCTTCCTCGTCCTGCTCTCGCGCTATCGCAAGTGTCCGTCAGACAAAATTATGGTCATATACGGTAAGGTCGGCAGCAACAAGGACGGCTCTGTTCGCTCTGCTCGTTGTATCCACGGTGGTGCCTCCTTCATATGGCCGGTTATTCAGTCATATCAATATCTCGATCTGACACCGCTGTCGATCAGTGTTGATTTGAAGAACGCACTCTCAAGACAGAATATTCGTATTGATGTTCCTTCAAGATTTACAGTTGGTATATCAATTGAACAGGGCGTCATGCAAAACGCAGCTGAGCGACTGTTGGGGCTTAAGCTCTCAGAGGTTCAGGAACTGGCAAAAGACATCATCTTCGGACAGCTTCGTCTGGTCATCGCCACGATGGATATCGAAGAGATCAATACTGATCGTGATAAGTTCCTCGAAGCGGTTTCACGTAACGTTGAAACAGAGCTGAAAAAAATCGGTCTGCGTCTTATAAACGTCAATGTAACAGACATCAACGATGAGTCAGGATATATCGAGGCTCTTGGTAAAGAAGCAGCAGCCAAGGCCATCAACGATGCTAAGAAATCTGTTGCAGAGAAGGACCGTGATGGTTCGATCGGTCAGGCTAACGCTCAGAGAGATCAGCGTATCCAGGTCGCCTCAGCTGAATCAAACGCGATCGCCGGTGAAAATGAGGCAAAAGCTCACATCGCCGCTACCAACGCAACCAGAAGAGAGAAGGAAGCAGATGCTCTGCGTCGTGCGACTTCTGCAGAAAAAACCATGGCTGCCAAGGCTCTTGAGGAAGCATACGCAGCTGAGCAGCGTGCTGAGCTTGTCCGTGCTGAACGTGAAAAAGCCACTCTTGAGGCTGACATCCTGGTAAAAACTGAAATAGCCAAACGTCAGGTCGAGATCGACGCTGAGGCTATGGCTGAGAAAACACGCCGTATTGCCAAGGGTGAGGCAGACGCTATCTTCCTTAAGAAAGAAGCTGAGGCCCGCGGTCAGCAGGAAATCCTGACAAGACAGGCAGCAGGTCTGGCTGAAATAGTCAGAGCCGCAGGCGGCGATCCAAAAGACGCGCTTAGATTGCTCCTGGCAGATAAGATGGAAGACCTGATCGCTATACAGGTAGAAGCTATTAAGAATATCAAGATTGACAAGGTCACTGTCTGGGACGGTGGACAGAGCGCAGGTCAGGAGGGCAAAGGCGGTACAGCCGGCTTCCTGTCAGGTCTGATGAAATCAATTCCACCGATGAACGAGTTGTTCACAATGGCAGGCATGAATCTGCCTGAGTTCCTTGGTAAGGATATCAGCGATAAGGACAGCAAAGCATTGATGGCAGCTTATGATCAGAAAATTCAGGAAGCAGCAGAGGAATCAGATATACAGGATCAGAAGTAAAGCTAAAGCATCCGGTTTCACAAAACGATCAACTATCTAATAACTCTAAGTAAAACTGACGCCGCCGGCATTTTGTCGGCGGCGTTTGTTAAATCAAAATAAGCTGTCACCGTAAAGAGCCGCGATTTGATATAATGTGAAAAATACTGATACTATCCTTCCTTTGGAGGTAACAATGGCAGAGCTTACAAATATGCGCATCATAAGTATCGAGGAACTGGAAGAGAATTTGGGAGTGAACAAGCTTCCTTCATTTATCGAGTCATGTGAAGCAGATTTTATAAGACGAACAGAATCAATTGCCGCACGTATAGCTGCCTGTCCTGAAATTAAAGCTGTATTCGTATCGGGGCCGACTTCATCCGGTAAAACGACTTTTTCCAAACGTCTGGCTGCTGCGTTGACCCGAACAGGTGTTAACACACACCTTGTATCTATGGATGATTACTATCAGATGAAAGAAATCAGCTATGATGATTGGGGAAGACCCGATTTTGAGAGTATTGAAACGCTTGATGTCGAGCTGATGTTGGGACAGCTGTCGGATCTTTTCGCTGGTAAGCCTGTTAGCCTGCCTGAATTTGATTTTGTCAGCCGCAGCCGAAAATGGCCACAAGAAAGACTGATTAGACTCGGAGAGAGAGAGCTTGTTATTGTTGAGGGGTTGCATGGACTGTCACCGCTTGTTTCCGGACAGCTTGATCATCATCAATACTTCGGAATTTTTATAATGCCCTGGTGCTCATTTCTTGATGGCAGGCAGCTATTGGGCAGCAGAGACGTCAGAGTTTTAAGGCGGATAAGTCGTGATGTTATGCATCGAGGCTCCACAGCTATGTCTACTATTGATTATTGGCCGATGATCGAGAAGACTGAGCAGGCCTTTGTACCTGAGTATCTGGCGCGGGCTGATGAGTATGTCAATTCCTGTCTGCCATATGAGTTTTGTATTGTAGCGCCACTGGCCGCTAAGGAAATCAAAAAATCTCTCGATCAATATAATAATGATTCGTTACCGTCCTCGATTTATTTGCGAGGCAGCCACGGCCATTACGCTGATTTGTCATCCGCCATAGATGAGGCGAAATATCTCCTGGCGGCTAGTGAACGAATACCACAGATCGACCGCAGTGTTGTTCCGACTGAATCAATACTGAATGAATTTGTTTGATCTCTTATAAGACGTAACAGGCAAGCTTGACAATAAATAGCAGGCAATGTTTAATAAAATGATTGAAAATCAGGTGTTATACCTGATTTTTCTCTATTTGACGGGGGGATCATAAATGCCAATTAAAATACCAGATCATTTACCGGCGGCTGGCGTTCTTGAACAGGAGAATGTATTTGTCATGCATGATAATCGTGCTTATTCGCAGGATATCAGGCCTCTGAAAATTTTGATCCTTAATTTGATGCCGACAAAAATCGTGACAGAGACCCAGCTGCTGAGACTTCTTAGTAACAGCCCGCTGCAGGTTGATGTTGATTTCTTATATACTGCTTCTTATAATCCGCGGAACACTCCTCTTGATCATCTCGTCAAATATTATGAGACCTTCGATCAGGTCAAGCACCGCAAGTATGACGGTATGATCATAACCGGCGCGCCAGTAGAACAAATGGAGTTCGAAGAAGTAGCGTATTGGCCTGAGCTATGCGAGATCATGAAATGGTCAAAAACCAATGTCTATTCAACAATGCATATCTGCTGGGGCGCACAAGCCGGTCTCTTCTACCATTATGGTATCCCCAAATATGATCTGGATCACAAGGTGTTTGGTATTTTCCCGCATTACAGAAGCTATACCAAGCCTGTTAAGCTATTTCGTGGATTCGATGATATATTTTATGTGCCTCATTCAAGACATACTGAAATCAGGCGTGAAGATCTGGAACAAGTCGATGAGCTCAGAATATTATCAGAGTCAGAAATATCTGGTGTTTACGCAGTGTCAGACATGAGCGGCAGACAGATATTTCTTACAGGTCATTCCGAGTATGATCCCCTGACTCTCAAACATGAATATGAGCGCGATCTTGAGCGCGGTTTGCCGATCGAAGTGCCACAAAACTATTTCCCTGAGAATAACTCGGACAAAGCACCACTGGTGCTCTGGCGCAGTGCGGCCTATCTGCTATTTGCTAACTGGCTTAACTATTATGTTTATCAGGAGACACCATTTGATCTTAATACGCTTTCTAATGATTAATAGGGCCATGTCACGCGGGTAACTCCAGTTACTGTACAACAACGCGACAATGACTTATTATCATGTAAGAATATTTACGTTTACTTGTAGGAGGTTTCCCCCATGGCTGTGACAATTACTGCTGATAATTTTGAAGAACTGGTACTGAAGAGCGACAAGCCCGTACTGCTCGATTTCTGGGCTGTATGGTGCGGTCCCTGCCGTATGGTGGCACCAACCATTGATAAATTGGCAGAAGAATACGAGGGCAAGGCTGTAGTTGGCAAGGTTAATGTTGACGAAGAGTCTGAGCTTGCCGAGAAATTCAAGGTAATGAGCATTCCTTCATTGTTTGTGCTTAAGAATGGACAGGTAGTTGAGAGAATGATTGGAGCCCGTCCACAGCAGGAGCTGGCTGCAGCTCTTGACAAGCACATTTAATTGCCTTCAGTATTAGCCCTTCTGACTGATAAGAACTATTCGGAACTGACATATTAGAGACGGCTGCTCCCATGACTGTCTCGGATGTCAGTTCCGATTTTTTTCTATTAATCTTATTTGCTCTTGCTCAGGACAATAGCTACTAAATTCACCGTATTAGCAATAAATGCCATTGCCCAGACTAAAACAACAACAATTATTTCTCTTATTTTTTCACTACCTGATAAATCGTTTCTGTCAGGCAACAAAAGCATGATAGCTATTGCGAGAGCAGAAGTAATCGCCATAATAATCAGCATGTTATTCTCAAAGGACTTCGTCCTTTGCTCTGCTTTTTCCAGTGTTGTTGAGATATTATCTTCTGCGGCTTCTTTATAGCCTTCCTCGCTTAATCTCTCGCCTGAGAGAATCTCATTGATGCTGACCTGATATATATCGCTCAGTAGTTTCAGACTCTCAATAGGTGGCATATAGTTTCCTGTTTCCCATCTTGAAACAGTTTTATTTGTAACACCGATTTCTGCTCCTAATTGTTCCTGGGTCATATCATTTTGTTTCCGGAGTTCACACAGAAAATTACCGATTTTTTGCGTATCCATATTTATTACCTTCCCTTCTATTCATATTGCAAATATATACATGTTAGTACAAGAAGTCTTCCCCACAAATAGCGAACGCAGAACATAATTGCCATTTATTCTTTGTGCTATACTAGAATTGATCAAGCGAAACTCATTTCAGACGATCTGGAGGGTTTATATATGCTGCAAATTGATTCTAAACACAACAGGCATCTTCCGCTCCTAAGCAAACAAGCACAGGCAAGACTGGACAAGGCCTGGACTGATTATACCGGACTTGGAATAGATATTCTAATGGAACAAGCAGGTATGGCCATTGCTGCAGCCGCACGTGATTATGCCGATAAACATAAATTGAAATACAAAGGCAGTACGGTTATTGTTTTTGGTGGCAGCGGTAATAATGGAGCAGATGCTTGGGTCAGTGCACGTCACCTGCTGACTGATGGTTTCAATATCATCTGTTGTGATCTTAGCAGCAGAAATTGTCCTCAGCTTGAGGCTGTAAAAAGAATGCAGGCATCATTTGTTAGTGCTGATGAGCTCAAGAATTATCCGCCGCCGGATATCATAATAGACGGTATTCTGGGAACAGGCTTCAAGCTTGATAGAGGAATAGATTCCAAATTATCAGCGGTGTTCAATCAGATAAAGGATTGGCAGCAGAGCAGAAGCTTTGTGATTTCTATCGATATACCATCAGGCGTTGAAACAGATAGCGGCGCTATGGCTGAAGATCATATTTGCTCAGATCAAACAGTCACGTTCGTATCACCAAAAATAGGCCTGGCTGCAGCGCCAGGATGTGTTTGCTCCGGCCTTATAACTACTGTTCCACTTAGTATGCCTGCTGACTGGGTTATTGATAACCTGCAAGACTTACAACTGCCACTATTGATCGATCTGGAGCTGGTTCGTTCGCTTAGACCAATAAGACCGGCTGACGGGCACAAAGGAACCTTCGGCAGGGCCTTGCTGGTTGGCGGCAATGAGGGCATGGCTGGTTCTATTGCCCTGGCTGGACAGGCTGCTGCCAGAGCGGGAGCGGGTCTGATAACTCTTGCGGTAGGGCGGTCGGCGTTTCTGCCTGTTCTGTCCGCTTTTCCGGAGGGTCTGACTCATGACATTGGCGAGTGTGAGGATCCTCTGGCAAGCTTAAAATTTTTCGCTGATAATAAACAGGCTGTTGCCGCAGGCCCAGGTCTGGGTAGACCATATTGGCTGGCTGAGTATGTAGAATTTTTGCTAAAAGAAATAGGTTGCCTTGTTCTTGACGCGGATGCTCTGAACGAGATTTCATCCAATCTGGAAAAATATCAGGAGCTTTTGTTGAATCGAAAAAAGGTTGGCTTATCGCCAGCTGTTTTGACGCCGCATCCCGGAGAGTTCCGCAGGCTGGCCCCTGATTTGACCGATATACTCGAACACGATCGTCAAGCTGCTGCGCGGTCAATGGCTGAGCGATTTGACTCTATAGTAGTTCTCAAGGGGGCCGCCACAGTTATCGCACTGCCGGATGGTCAGATTTTCATTAACAGCAGTGGTAATGACGGCATGGCAAAAGGCGGCAGTGGAGATTGTCTTACAGGTATGATCACCGGGCTGCTGGCTCAAGGAATTGAACCGGCTCATGCTACTATCAGTGCGGTATATCTACATGGTTTGGCTGGTGACCTGGCAGCTGAAAAGCTTGGGCGTACAGCTATTTTGCCACAGGACTTGCTCTTAAATATCGGCAAGGCCTGGCTCAAGGCTGGTTGGCTGGGAGACAGCAGGTTTGATTTTGAAGACTAGATCACAGATCGCAAAATGCAAATTGCGATCATAATGATATTTTGAAAGGTGACAATATAAGTATGACATCATATTTGCCTAATCGTTCATGGGCAGAAATCGATCTTGACGCTTTGTCTGCCAACATTAACACTATCAGAAAAAAAGTAAAAAGAAGCTGCGAAATTATGGCTGTGGTAAAAGCCGATGCCTATGGACATGGTGTCGATCGGGCAGTTCCAATCCTGCTGGAAGGAGGCGCGACCAGGCTTGCGGTATCGATGCTTGATGAAGCGCTTCAGCTTAGACAAAATGGTATAGAAGTACCAATTCTGGTTCTCGGCTATACAGACCCGAGACGAGCTGAGGAACTCCTGCGGAACAGAATCACGCAAACTGTTTTCAGTCGTGATCTTGCCCAGGCACTAAGTGACGCCGCTGTAAGAACAGGCATCGATGCCAGAGTTCATATCAAAGTCGATACCGGAATGGGACGTGTCGGTTTCATGGCAGGTTATGACGCGATCAAGGATGTAGCCTGGATCAGGCGCTTGCCGGGTCTTGTGGTCGAAGGTCTATTTACGCATTTTGCCACAGCCGACGAAGACGACATTACATATACAGAGCAACAATTCGAGAAGTTTATGAGCATCAGCAGAGAGATGGACAGGATCGGTTTGCCGATCCCGCTTAAGCATGTCTGTAATAGCGCAGCGACTATGCGATTCCCGGAGATGCATCTGGATATGATCCGGCCGGGTTTGATTCTCTATGGAATGGTGCCGCCTGGCTGCCCCGATGCCTGGCAAGATCTTGTGCCTGCAATGACACTGAAGGCCAACATTGTTCATCACAAGCATGTGCCAACAGGTACCAGTATAAGCTATGGCAGGCATTTCATCGCTGAACGTCCCAGTCATATCATAACGGTACCAATTGGCTACGCAGATGGTTATTCAAGAAATCTAGGCGGCAAAGCCAGCCTGCTTCTTAGAGGTCAGAGAGCTCCAATAATCGGTAATATTTGCATGGATACCTGTATGGCGGATATTACAGATTTGACAGATAACGTAGAAGTCAAAACAGGAGAAGAAGTGGTCTTGTTTGGCAAGCAAGCATATAGTGATCAACATTATGAGTTGTCTGTAGATGAGTTGGCAAACTGGCTGGGTACGATCAATTATGAGGTAACCTGCATTATCGGCAAACGAGTACCTCG
>CAZSLR010000043.1:5575-12460 GCA_964607635.1 uncultured Oscillospiraceae bacterium | reverse complement strand
GCTTTGTGTCATTATAGTTCGGCTATCTACGGACATTATGAGGCGGTAAAAGCAGACAGCAACCAAATACCAATCGGAATGAGGATGTACCCTGGTAATGAATCTGAAAAACCAGTTTTAAGGAATGTCATAGGTGATTTGAAAAAACAAAATAACATAACAGGCAAGACTATACATGTAGCTGACAAAGGACTTAACTGTGCACAGAACATTGCCTTTTCAAAGATTAACGGTGATGGTTACTTGTTTTCAAAATCAGTCAAGGGATTGTCTGGACATGAAAAAGCCTGGGTAATGCTTGATCAGGATTTTATCGACGTTAAGGATGCACACGGTAAAACCTTGTACAGCTACAAATCCTGCATAGATCAGTTTCCCTATACCGTAGAGCACGAAGGAAAGAAGGTCACTGTCAAATTGACAGAAAAAAGGTTGCTGACATATAACCCTGTACTTGCAGCCAAGAAGAGATATGAGATTAACAGAATGGTTGAAAAAGCTAAAACATTAACCTTGTCTCAAGCCAAGAAAAACGATTATGGTGAAGCTGGTAAATACATAACTTTCACCGATGGCAAAGGCAAAAAGGCAGATGTCACTATCAATCAAGAAGCAATTGATAAAGACCTGATGTTTGCAGGATATAACCTTCTCGTAACCTCTGAAATCAACATGTCTGACAAGGACATATATACTACTTACCACAATCTGTGGCGTATAGAGGAATCTTTCAAAATCATGAAGTCAGACCTTGATGCACGTCCGGTTTTTCTGCAGAAGGAAGACAGTATTAAGGGACATTTTCTCATATGCTACTTAGCAGTGCTACTGGAACGAATCCTTCAGTTTAAAATTCTAAATGATCAATACTCTACTACTGAAATTTTTAAATTTATAAGAAGCTTCAAAGCAACCAAGGCTGAAAATAAGTATATAAACGTTACCACTTCTTCTAACTTTATTAATGATTTGACTGACAAATTAGACTTGCCTCTTACCAATTACTTCTTGACAGAAACTCAAATAAAATCGATCTTTAACTACAAACTATAACTTTATTTCTATGTTGCAAAAAGGCTGTCGCTTCAAAACGACAGCCTTTTTGTTATCTTTACCCGTTGGGTTTGCACCATTTTTGATTGTCTGATACCAAAGACAGGTTACATATTAAGATATAACGAATCAGTCAAATGTGCAATCAGGGCTGCGTGATCAAATCTTAGATGATATCAGCGTTTGCCTTGGCTTGCTCGAATTCTGCCTCGATCTCAGCGGATGGCTGTTTGTCTAGTAGGCTGACAACAACGATTAGAATGAATGAGATGATAAATGCCGGCAGCAGCTCATATACAGCGAATACTCCGCCCAGCGGATATAGCAGCTCAGGCCATACCAGCGCTGAAATACCACCACTCAGCATACCAGCTAGTGCGCCCTTGAAGGTTGTGCGTTTCCAGAAAAGCGCCAACAGCATCAGCGGTCCGAAGGTCGCGCCGAAGCCCGCCCAGGCGTGAGATACGATTTTGAAGATGGTGCCTGAGGGATTAACCGCCATCAACGCAGCGGCAATCGCGACCGCGACTATAACCATTCGGGATACCCAGATAACCTGCTTCTCACTAGCGTTCTTCTTGAGTATGCCTTTGAACAGATTTTGAGAAATAGAGGATGATGTCATCAGCAGCTGGGAGTCAGAAGTACTCATAGTTGCTGCCAGGATACCTGAGAGAATAACGCCGGCGAGAATAGGTGTCAGCAGCTTCTCGCTCATAAGTATGAATACGCGCTCGCTGTCAGCTCCGGTTAGTGCGCCCGGGAAAACGGCAGCGCCGACTATTCCGATCAGAACAGCTGCGGCCAGGGAGATAACGACCCAGACAACAGCGATGATTCTTGATTTTTTAAGCATGCTGGCATCCTTGATGGCCATGAAACGAAGAAGAACATGTGGCATGCCGAAATAACCAAGACCCCACGCAAGCGCGGATACGACTTGAAGTGGTCCATAGGCAACTCTCAGGCCGGTTTCGGCGTTATGAACACCGAAGAGATCCAGGAAGCCAGGCATGGTGCGTGCGTTATCAATAACCGCGTCAAGCCCGCCGGCATAGATAGTACCAGCGACCAGGATAACTACCAGGGAGATCGACATCAAAATCCCCTGGATGAAATCAGTTGTGCTCTCAGCCAGGAAGCCGCCAAGAGTAGTGTATATTACTATGACGGCTGCGCTTACGATCATCATTACAACATAATCGAAGCCGAAAATACTCTCAAACAGCTTGCCTGCGGCGACGAAGCCGGATGCTGTATAAACTGTGAAGAAGATAAGAATGAAAACAGCGGATATAATCATTAATATGCGTTTTTTGTCATGGAATCTATTGCTGAAGAAGTCCGGCAGTGTGAAGGAATTATCAGCTATCTGACTATAGCGGCGTAGTCTCCTGGATACGATTCTCCAGTTGAGATATGTACCAATCGCCAGACCGATCGCGGTCCAGGCTGCTTCGCCCATACCGGAGATATAGGCAAGTCCGGGAAGTCCCATCAGCAGCCAGCTGCTCATATCTGAGGCTTCAGCGCTCATCGCTGTAACCCACGGCCCGAGGCTGCGTCCGCCCAGGAAGAAATCCTCAGATTTTTTATTTCTCCGGGAATAGAGCAAGCCGATTGCGATAACCACTACCAGATAAGCCAGCATGGCGATCAGTATCCAGATCTGTTGTTGTGTCATACTTGAGCCCTCCTAAAATGAAAAACGATCCCCGCTATTTTACCATAGTAAAGCAGTGCAGTACGAGTGTTTTTGCATAATTAGGATATGAAAACTGCATATTATTCGTCTTAATGGGCTCAAAATATAGAATAAACTGCTTATTTTTAGATGTACGGCAATATTACCGTGAAAATCGTGAAATTCATTAGTGCATGAATAAGCCAGACCGGCAGCAAACTTCTATATCGAATTGTGATGTGATTCAATACAAGACCGGCAAAAGTCAACGCGGATAGAACAAGCAATAATAGAGGCGGGCTGAACCAGCTGCGGAAGGTTATCAGATGATAAGCAGCGAATAACAGAGCCGAAATCCAGGATGCAGGCCGATAGCCGTACCTTCCCTCAAGCCTTACAAGCAAGAAGCCACGGAAATAAACCTCTTCCATAAACGAGTTGACGACTGAAATGTAAACCAGTGACGCAAGCACCAGCTGTTTAGACGCGTTTGTTCTGCTCTTAACCTCGCTGATGATGCTTGCTACATTAAAAAACTCATTCAACGTGCCAGAAATCAGAAGTAGAAAAGTGATACAGGCAGCGGCGATCAGCATAACCCGGATCAGATACTTCTTTGCTTCAGTCCAGTCCATGCGCAGCCTCAGCCATCTGATATCCTGCCGCAGCAGAAAGGAAGAAGCCAGCGGTATTAAGACAAAAACCAAGGCCTTTGTCGCTGATTTGACCATGTATGTCGGCTGCCAGACACGTGCTACGTAAACATACAATGTAATTCCAATCACTACGATCAGCAGATCGATCAGATCGAAGCTTCTCGCAGCAACCAAGGAGGTGTTGGCTTTTGCCGGGATATTTTTTGCTTGCAAGGTTTCGGGGCTCATTCAGGAATCGCCTCTTCTCCACTCTTATATTTGGTTGAAGCTGATTGAGCTTCGTGTGGGAAGAAGCCTGCCAGGAAGCGCAGGTAGAAGCCTTCCCTATCGCGGCCGTATAGCAGCACGATAATTGTAGATGTAATAATAGCTCCGGAGAAGCCCACAGCCAGATCGAGCATTGTATCAGTTAGTCCACTGATGCCACCAGCCTGCCAATCCTGCATATCGCTGGCAAACAGCCGGTCGCAGACATACTCAAACAGCTCCCAAATGAATAAAACGATCATTGTTAGTCCAGTCGAAAAAATTCCGATTGCCGCACCATGCAGCTCTGGATTTCTGCGCGATGACGCTGGCAAAAGGCGATATATAACAACAACAGCGACTATGGATACCACGATTCCATAGAGCAAATGCTGCAGCTTGTCATAATGTTCAAATCGTTTATAAAGGGCAAAATATCTGCCGATAGTGAGGCTGATCAGCATAAGGAGCGAAATCATGACCCGCATGCCTGCCGGGTTTGACATTCCGGCCGCTCTTGGCAGTATAAGTTGAATTATCAGAAAAAAGATCAGACTTGTGATTCCAACCCATCCTTCGAAGCGATGACCGTTATATAGAAGAGCGCAGGCGCCGACTGCTGTTGTGATCGTTACGATCACTAACAGAAGCTTGTCAAGCATGGCCCCACGACCTGAAAAAGGTGCCCTAATCATTATTCTACCCTCGCCGATAGTACTTTCTTACAAGAATATTGCCAGAAGCAGGGCCGATTAGTCAATGTTTGTCACATACGAATTGATTAGGTGGAAATCAGCCTGTATAATGATTATACACCTGAAAAGAAGGCTTGAAGAGGTCCTGCCCTATGGCAGAGCCAGCATCATAAGGAGGCAACAACATGAGGTGCGATAAGTGCGGCAGCGATATGCCTGAACATTCAGTATTCTGTGCTAATTGTGGTAATAGGATGCAAACACCGCCGGTGCAGGCAGTTTCAAATTTTGATGAGGCTGCTCCTGAGAATAATACTATTGAGGCAGCTGAAGGTGTCCTCTCACCTGAGCTTCCGGATGTACCTGAGGTGCCGGAGGCTCCGGAAATACCGGAAGCTCCTGAAGTGGCACCTGCCATACCGGAAGCGCCGACTTTAAGTGAGAAGCCTGAGCTCTCACCATCGGCTGCCGATAGTGGATCGCTCTTCAGTGAGCCAGCTGATATTCCTGAGACAGAGTCGGATGAGCCAGAAATGGTATCGCAGCCTACGGTTCCGGCAGCTCCGATTGAGCCGCCTAAGCCGGTCGAGGCAGCACCTGCTGCTCCTGCTCCGGTCCCTCAAGCTATTTTCTGTCCGCAATGCGGTAAAAAAGCTAATCCAGATACCGTGTTCTGCACCGGCTGTGGTAAGAATCTTAAGCAGAGGGCGGCTGCTCCAACAGCTGCTGCTGCTGGAACGGCAGCGGCTTATGGTGCCGGACAGGCTGCCACGCGAGCCCCAGGATATACGCCGCCGGCAGTACCACAGTATGGTCAGCAGGGATACGCGCAACCTGCACAATCACAATATGGTCAACAAGGATACGGCCAGCCGGGCCAGCCGGCCTATGGCCAGCCAGCATACTCCCAACCAGGCCAGCCGTACTACGGCGCTCCGGGAAGTATTCCACCTGCTCCTAAGAAGAAGGGCAAAAAGGGTCTGCTTGTCGCGATCGTTATTCTGGTGCTGGTAATCGCGGTTGGTGCCGTTGCCTGGATTTTTGCCGGCAGAGATATCAAGCGCATGATACTTGGACCTGAGAAGTCATATATCGGCGTCGAAACCAAACAAATGCAGCAGTACACAGCTGATTTGGTTGAAGCATTGGTAAAAGAAAAGGCCAGCCAAACCTCTGGCGGTCGTGTAATAGATCTTGATTTCGACATAAATGGCTCAGCGTTCGGACTGGATCCGACACTTGAAACGACGTTGGAGAACATTAATTTACAGACAACCTACATGTATGATTCTGAAACAACAGAAAAAATGTACAATAAACTTGATTTTCTTGTAGGTCAGGAAACAGTTCTTACAGTTGAGGCTCTCAAGGATGATGACCAGCTGGTGCTGGGATTGCCTCAGATCTTGAGCTCTTATCTGGTCGCGAATGAGCAGGAGCTGAATGATGTTATGGGGCCGGATAATGAAATTGACCTCGGTACACTATCAACAGTTGGACAGCTTGCTTCGCTCGGTATTGATATGAGCAAGAAGGATCTGGAAAAATCACTTAATGAACTGGTAGACATCACACTCAAATATATTGATGAGGTTGAATTTGAGAAAAAGGTTGAATTGAATGTTGGTTCTGTTGACGCAGTCTACGATACCTATACTATGAAGACCACAGGTGAGAATCTTCAGAAGATGATGACCGAGATTCTTGAGCTGCTACGGGACGACCCAAACTTCTATGATCTTTTTTATCAGTTCTCTGAAATCTATCAGGCAGCAGAGGACATGGAATATTTCCCAACTGAGGAAGAGTGGCAGGAACAGCTTGATTCAATGATAGAAGAGATCGCGGATACTGACGAGGATTTGGAAAATGTCGGCATAACCCAGGTTGTCTACGTTGATAAAAAGGACAATATCAAGGCACGTCATATCATTATGACTGACGAATACGAAGAGAACATTCTTGATCTTCAGTTTTTCGATGAAATCGAGCAAGAGGGAAATTATGCCTACGGCTTCATTGTTAAGGATGACACAGGCTCAGAGACAACGATCATAGCTGAATATGAGAAGGATGGCGAGAAGAAAACAGGCATTATGTATATGGATTCTGAAGGCATGGAAATCATGTCAGCCGATTTCAAGGATTTTGAGAGCTTCGATATGGGAGATGAGACCTGGTATACCGGCAGCGCCTCGATCTCTGTATCGAATCAGGCGGCAGGTACAGCCATGCCAACACTTGAGTGGACTGGCAGCTACGATGATGATCGTTATGAAATCAGTATGGGCGCCACCGAGTTCGGGAATATTACAGTCGGCTATCAAATGATTGATTCCAAGAGTGTTTCTATTCCAACCTTATCTGATGTGCCTCAGATCAGAATGTCAGACGAAACAGCTCTCCAGGGCTTAATGACAGAGGATGTAATGACAAACCTGGAGGGTGTTATGACCTCAATGGGCTTATCTGAGGAGATGCTGTCCGGTCTGTTCTATGGCGGTTATGAAGATGACTACGAGGATTGGGAAGACACCGGAGAATGGGAAGA
>CAZSLR010000043.1:0-5475 GCA_964607635.1 uncultured Oscillospiraceae bacterium | reverse complement strand
GAATGGGAAGACCTGGAAGACAATGGCTAATTTTATGACAGGCCGCGTTTTAGAACATGGAATGGTAACCAGATGCTGATCGTAGAAGATATCCACAAAGCATATAAACAGGAAACAGTATTATCAGGGGTCAGCTTCGAGGCTGACCCCTCCACTATTCTTGGCATCAGCGGCGCCAACGGCGCCGGTAAGACTACACTGATAAATATCATTGCCTCAGTACTAGAGCCTGACAGTGGTCAAATCAGCCTTCAGGGAATCAACATAGACCATCAGGCGGAATATCGCAGCAGAATAGGCTATGTGCCTCAAGCGATCGCGCTCTCGGAGCGCCTTAGTGTTTATCGCAACCTGGAATTCTGGGGTGCAGTACGCGGCCTGCGTGGTGCCAGGCTCAAGGCCGCGATCGAAGAAGCTGCCTGGCGGAGCAATGTCAGTGATTTTCTCAAGAAGCCTGTAGGTCAGTGCTCCGGCGGCATGGCCAGAAGAGCGAATCTGGCTGCTGGCATTATTGGCGACCCCTTCTTGATTTTGCTTGATGAACCTACAGCGGGAATTGACGAAGAAAATAGAGATCTGATTCTGAAAACTATCACTGAGCTTCGCGATCAAGGCAGAATTATACTTATGGTAAATCACTATGCGAATGAGATGGCGAGTATTTGTGATCGTATGATCATTCTCAAATCCGGCAGGGTTGCTTATGCTCCGTAGACTGCTTGTGTATTACTGGCGAGAAAGCTGCAATATTAAGACAGCGATATTCCTGCTGGTCGTAGTACTGCTGACCTTGTTCGGCAGGAGTCTTGTCTGGCACAATGACGAGGGTGAGGCCAAGCTTTTTCAACCGCTATCGATCTCCATTGTTGATCTAGATGAGAGTGTTATCTCTTATGTCATCAGAACACAAATGAGCGAGCTGGAAACAATTGAGAATGTTTATCTTGATGATATGGATACCGCACAGAAAAGGTTGGCCGCCAATGAGGTCCTGATGGTGATCGAGCTGCCGGAAGGCTTCTATGAACAGGCTGTCTCACAGGATCATCGTGACAGCATAAGGATCTGGCTGAATCAGCAAATGCCTGCCGAGGCCAATTTACTGGCCCGCATGCTTAATCATGCCGCCGACAGCATCTCATCGATCCAGGCGACTCTTCATGCCTATCAGGAGGAGCTTAGCTTTGTAATTGAGGATGACCAGCAATTTCAAAAGTACAGCGAAGCGGCTACACTCGATGTCGCGTTCAAGCTGATCCAGCGCAGCAGTATGCTGGTTATTGAGCAGGAAGCGCGAATGCGTCAGGTATGGTTTGTAGCTGCGACACTTCTTAGCTTGTTTGCCATGCTGCCTGCTCTTCTTGTACTAATGCTGGTACAACAGGAGATCAGCAGCGGACAGCATGCAAGATTGCTTGCAGCCAATGTCCCATGGTGGAAGCTTCATCTGGCCAAAACAATTATCGGACTGATCTGGCTCCTCGCCGGATTGATTCCGATGGCTCTGGTCAGCCGCGACTTCATACCTCAGTTGAAGCTTTGGCTTGTTCTGGCCGCTTTGGTGCCGCTTTACCTTACAACATCATTTATTAGTATCGCGCTTGCCTACAGAAGCCATAGAACAGAGTCGGTCATGCTAACAGCCTGGATGCTATTGCTGGCCTTCCTGCTCTTCGGCGGAGCCATTTATCCACGTCAGCTTCTGCCGGAATGGATGGTAACACTTCAGCCTGTTTCGCCAGCCTACTGGTCCTTTACTATAATATACGACGCTCTATATGAGAGAGCAGTATCTGTTCGGACATATATTCTGCCGCTCATAATAACAGCGTTCAGCGCTGCCCTGAGCTGGCTGTCCTGGAGGAGGAGCAGAATATGATCGATCTGGTCAGGCTAACAAAAATCAAGCTGATCGAGCTGCTTAACCGACCAGTGATCCTGATCGTGCTGCTGATTCTGCCGCTGTTGCTCGGATCGATAGCAGGCGTTGCCAATGTCCGCAACACAGGCAAGGATATTTATCTTGCGATCATAGACCAGGATCAGACCAATGCCAGCAAGCGCCTGGCAGCTGATCTTGAGAATAGAGGCTGGACCGTTTACAACACTGACCGGGAGCAGGCTGAACGCTACCTGCTGCGCAGTGAGGTGGATGGAATTCTCACTATCACATCAGGCTTCGAGTCAGACCTGAACAGCTTCAACAAGCAGCACCTGTTTTATTCTGAAGCAGAGGGCTCGATGGTCACGACCATGGTGCGCGAGGTGATCGTGGCGTCAGTGCTGCCGATGTTCAGCCGGGAATCCATGACCGGACAGCTGGCAGAGCTCTATAAGCTGCAAGGCAAGCCGATACCTGCAGAGCTGCCCGAGAGACTGGGCAGTCGCATTGAAGAGATCGTTGACACGCAAACCAGAATAAAAATAGAGTACTTCGGCGAGCTCGTGATTGCGCCAACCCTAACCTTCGTTGTATCTGATTATTCAATGGAGGTATTTTTCCTGTCGATCTACGCTATCCTGGGCTCTCTGTTTCTAAGCAAGGCCGCCCTGCGTCAGCGCCTTCTCTCGACAGCCAGAGGTCTCAAGCAAGACTACCTGTCATCGCTCATCAGCCTTCTGCTGCTGGGAGAGCTTCAGATCATCGTCTATACAACAAGCATGCTGCTTTTCATGAAGCAACCAGTTGTAATACGCGATCTCTTTATCCTCTCAGTATTCCTGCTGTTGATGCTCGGAGTCGGTCAACTGTTATCGCTGATCGAAGAGAGCCTAAGACTCTACATCAGTCTCATGCTGATGCTCTTCCTGGCCGCGATCGGCGGCTGCTTCTTCCAGCTATCGAGCAGGCTGCTGCTCAACTATGGCCAATACAGCCCTCATGGCTGGGCACTATCAACACTTCGAGCAACCAGAGTCACGCCCATCTGGCTTGTTATTCCGATCGCACTCATCCTGATTGTTTTCGGTTATTATATTCAGAAGAAGAAAGCATAATTATCCTGGCAAAAGCCGAGCTATTGCTTTGCTAACAGCATATGTGCCAGACTGCGGATATGATGCTCGCTGAACTCGATCTGTCTGATCGACTCGATTTCAACAGCCGAGGCATTGTTGCCCAGTCCAATCACCATAGTCGGCGCCAGCGCGCTGACAGCTATGATCATTCGATGCCAGATCTCGTTCTCGTCAACTATACCCGCCTCACTCAGGACATGAGAAAAAATCGCGAAAATCGGACTGTTCGGGCCGACCGCCTGATCGAGCAGCTGATAAACTCTGCTGCTCCCAGCGATCATCATCTCGATAAGATGCCTGGTGAGACCTGGATTGTCACGCAATCTGTTATTAACAGCAAGCAGAAGCTCATAAAGCTTATCCTCGGTCTTAAGACTGCTGTCACTGTGCAGCCTTATTTCTTCAATAAAAACATCCAGTAGCTTCTGCTCGATCTGCATCATCAAGCCTTCCTTGGAGCCGAAATAGTAATTGAGGGCAGCTGCGTTCATACCGGTAGCGGCTGCAAGCTCTCTAGCAGTAACGTCACCCTGTTTAGCATAAATAGCTGTAGCAGCTTCTAGTAGAATTGATTGTTTCTCAGCTCTGCTGCTGTTATCATCCTGAACTAACATTTTCACGCCGCCCTTCAACTCATATTAAGCTCAAGTATATATTTCAGTATCGTTGCTGTCCACCAGTCACAACAATCAACCTATGCCTTGCGTACGCAGCAAAAACTGCACACTGTCAGGCTTGACCAGACCAGGCGCGGCGAAGGATACCAGAACAGGTTCTTTATATTCTATGAGTGCGGATACCGCCTGCTCGAGAGACTCCAGACCTGCAGCAAGCTCATTCTGACCATCACTCAACTCTTCAGCCGCGTATGGCAGCTGCTTGCCATCAGAGCTGATCTGATTCAGTCCATCACTTATAATTGGCAAACCAAGCTCTCGCTGTCGGAAACCTCCGCTTATCTGACCGAAGCCATCTGCCAATTTACCAGCCGCTGGCTCCAGAGCGGACATGCCGACGTAGATCTGTCCGAATTGATCGCTTAACACAGATGCTCCGTCAATATAATCGCTAAGTCCATTGTTTAATTGCTGCAGACCCTGTTCAATACCGCCGATAGCTCCATCCAGCGCGAGCAGTGATTGCGCAAGCTCCTTCTGTACAGTCAGATCTGTACCATCCGGAAGCTGGTCCGGCAGAGTCAGCAGCTGACTCAGCTCAGCAAGTGTTTCAGCCGGCAGTCGCATTTGCGGCAGCTGTTGAGTCAACTGAGCATAGCCCTGCAATACCTGCTGCCCGGAAAGAGCGTACTGATCAAGACCACCTGCGAAGGCTCCACTACCCTCAGCCAGTACCCCCATCTGTGTCTTAAGCTCTGTTAGACCGCTGCTGTAAGATGTCATAGCGTTTTGCAATTCGCTGCCGCCGGCACTGTATTCAGCAAGTCCGGAGCTTAGCTCACTTAGACCGTCGATCAGTTCACTCATACCACTGCCCAGCTGCTTAGTGCCATCAGCCAGCTGCGTCTGACCTTGCCTGATCTCACTTACTCCATCAGTCAGACTCTCAAATCCTTGCAGATCGATATTGGCCGGCAACGCTGTAATTTGTATTGGGTCCATACTGAAATCTTCAGCCATGAAGCTGAGCTCGAAGCTGCCGCTTTGACCTGGCAGGACAGTATAGGCCAGAGTTCTGGTTCTGCCGGCGATCATTGAGCTGGCTCCTGTGGCCTCGACATCTCTGGTTTTATTGAGTGCCAGAGGCACTGCGATCTGGAGCATAAAGCTGCTCAGGTAGACTTGATCAGCCTCGTCTGCGGGCTCAATCTCAATGCTCAGATCGATTTTGCCTGTTGCACCAGCCAGAGCCTCTGCGGATGTATCAACACCATTTAGCTTCCAGCTCAAACCGACGCTCCAGGGAAGTTCACTTGAGCTGGTTCCCTGATAATAGAGATCCTGCCAATTTGCGCTATCCAGATCGTTCCAGCTGAGACTTCGCATATCATCATAATCTTCGAGCTCAAGCCCCGTTTCTGCCGCGGCTTTTTTGATTTCATCAGCTGATAGCGGCCCTGTCTGAGGCTGCCTGTCATCAAGCAGATTGATCAGCTCAGAATAGCTGCCATAATCCTGCCAGCTTAGAGTACCGGCAGAATCTGCGCGCAGGTAGACATGATTGACGATTTCAACTGAATCGACGCTGCCGTCGTTTTTCAAGATGCCATAGATCGTCTCGTTTTTACCGATCGGCCGGTCTTCCGATGAGGCTGCCGCCAGCATCCTGCCACCCGCCGTTATGATATTTGCTTCCATTTTGTCGGGTACAAGTCCGGTTGTGCTGCAGATGCCAGCTACAAGTAATACCGCCAGTAAAAGTGAGGTGATTTTGATTGCTTTAATAGAAGTTGATTGCGAATAGCCCGGCTTTTGCCAGGATGAATGCTTAGAATATAGT
>CAZSLR010000042.1:0-12545 GCA_964607635.1 uncultured Oscillospiraceae bacterium | reverse complement strand
GAACACGGCTGTTCTCACCGAATCCAGGCCACATGAACTTGCCATTCTCGTCTCTGCGGAACCAGTTGACATAGAAGACCTTCGGCAGCTTGTCAGCTGTTGACTTGGCGCCGATGTCCAGCCAGTGCTGGAGATAATCACAGATATGATAGCCGCAGAAAGGCAGCATAGCGAATGGATCACGACGTACCTGTCCAACCTTACTGGTGATAGCAGCGGCAGTGATCTCAGAACCCATGATCGAACCAAGGAAGATACCATGGTTCCAGTCGAAGCTCTCGTGGATCAGAGGTACAGTAGTCTTACGACGGCCACCGATCAGGATAGCGTCGATCGGAACGCCCGCTGGATCTTCCCAGTTAGGAGCAACTGAAGGACACTGTGAAGCAGGAGCTGTGAAACGAGCGTTAGGATGAGCGGCAGGAGCTTCTGCTGTAGCAGGATTCCAGTCATTGCCCTTCCAGTCGATCAGGTGCTCAGGAGCTTCGATGCCCATATCTTCCCACCAGATATCATTGTCGTCTGTTTTGGCGACATTGGTGAAGATTGTATTCTTGTCAATGCTGCGCATTGCGTTGAAGTTTGAATGATCTGATGTACCCGGTGCGACACCGAAGAAACCAGCCTCAGGATTGATGGCGTACAGACGGCCATCTTCACCGAACTTCATCCAAGCGATATCGTCACCAACTGTCTCTACCTTCCAGCCAGGAATGGTTGGAACCAGCATAGCCAGGTTGGTCTTGCCGCAAGCACTTGGGAAAGCGCCGGCGATATACTTAACATCACCCTCAGGACTTGTCAGCTTGAGGATGAGCATATGCTCAGCCAGCCAGCCTTCGTCACGAGCCTGAACAGAAGCGATACGCAGAGCGAAGCACTTCTTACCGAGCAGGGCGTTTCCGCCGTAACCTGAACCGTATGACCAGATCAGTCTCTCTTCAGGGAAATGGCTGATATATTTCTTCTCGATCGGAGCACACGGCCAAGGTACATCCTGCTGGCCTTCTGCCAGAGGAGCGCCAACTGAATGCAGGCACTGTACAAACTCGCCATCTTCACCAAGAACATCGAGAACCGCTGAACCCATGCGGGTCATGATGCGCATGTTGACAACAACATATGCACTATCAGTAAGTTCGATACCGATCTTGGAAATAGGTGAACCTACAGGGCCCATTGAGAAAGGAATTACATACATTGTACGGCCCTTCATGCAGCCATTGTACAGATCCTTCATGGTAGCCTTAAGCTCATTAGGATCGATCCAGTTATTTGTCGGGCCTGCATCCTCCTGGCTTAGAGAAGCGATATAGGTACGATTCTCAACACGAGCTACGTCTGACGCGTCACTGCGGAACAGGTATGAACCAGGACGCTTATTCTCATCGAGCTTCTCAGCTGCACCAGCTGCTACCATTTCCTCCAGCAGACGATCGTTCTCTTCCTGAGAACCGTCAACCCAGTAAATGCTGTCTGGCTGACACATTGCTGCAACTTCATCGACCCATGCTTGCAATTTCTTGTGTTTGATCATGTAAAAACTCCTTTCGATATTGGGCATGCCCTGATGCACGAAACAGTACATCACAGGCTGATATTGCCTCGTTATCCACCGAGTCGGAAACGTATTCTCCAACTGGGCTCAAATTAAATCCTATCATATAGCTATTGCAAATTCAACAGAAAAACAACTTTCTCTTGACCTTGCTATAAGTAAAACATTACTATCACACAACTGAAAATCAAAGCTTAATCAGGCTGCTGACACTTGATCTTTCGACTAGTCTTACTCCGATCTCAGTTAACCTGTGGCAAGGCTCAGCGCTTTGAATTAATGAAAGCAGCTCACGGACAGCAGCAGATCCCAGCTCCTGTTTATATACATGAATCGTAGACAATGATGGGTTGACGGCCTGACATACTGGGGTGTTGTCCATTGAGATGATCGAAATATCATCTGGAACCTGCAGATCCTTTTCTTGCAAAGCCCGTACTGCTCCTGCCGCCATCATATCATTTGCCGCAAAAAAAGCAGTCGGTAAAATCGTGTTTGAACTCAGCCATTGGATCATATCTCTATAGCTGCCCTTGATCGTAGGCTCTACCTGAACCTCCCATTCCGATCTGACAGGAAGACCGGCCTGAGTCAAAGCGTCCTTGTAGCCAAGCCACCTGTAATACATGTTGTTGAAGCCGGTACTGCTATTGATCATACCAATCTGTTGATGGCCCTTGGCGATTAGATGGTTAGTCGCCATATAGCCAGCTTCATAATTATTAATGGTTACACTGTTGAACCCGAAACCACGAAAATAGCTGTCAAGCAAAATATAAGGCGCCTCGGCAGCTTCAATCAGTTCGAGATCTTCTAGACACATCTCTGTTGCAAGAATAATGTTAGCGACATTCTTATCCTCTAATAGCTGAACCATTCTGCGCCTGTCCTCGGGGAGCTTACCGTATATTTGGGCGAACAGCAGCTCGAAGCCCTGAAGATTGCATTCAGTCTCGATACTGTTAAGAAGCTCGGAAAAAAACGGCGTATCCTGAACGACTAAGCCATGACGGCGGAACTTGATTACGCGAATAGCTCTGATTTCCTTCAGTTTCATCGATGCATTAGATTTTGAATTGTGTTCAAAATAACCAAGCCGCTTGGCTATAGCAAATACTTGCCTGCTCGTTTCCTGGTTAACACCTGTCTTACCATTCAAGGCATTTGATACAGTAGCAAGAGATACACCCGCTTCACTGGCAATCAGTTTGATCGTAGGCTTAGCCTTCTTCTTTTCCATTTAAACTCTACCTTTATGTAAATTATTATGATTAGCAAATAACGTATCGCTTTCATTATAATGTTATCTTAGTGACATGTCAGTGAACTTTTGCGATATTAACTGTTCTTCGGATAAAAAAACCGGGAAAAGTCGTCTTTTCCCGGTATGTGCTTATATTTTGCATCAGCTGTGGCGGTAGACTGACCAGCCAAGATACTTACCTAACGCTTCCTCAAGCACATCAGCGCAGGTAGATTGGCTTATCGCGATATGATGCTCGAAGCCCTGCTCACAAATATATTTCATGAGCCCGTTCATGTCGTTCACCTTACAAACAGTAATACCACCGAATGTATCCAGCGGATCATCCGTGAATTCACCTTCGCCGACATAGCAGCGTATTTTGCCATCGCAGTCATCAGTTGATACTCTCAGATATGTCATAGGACCAGGTTTGACTCTACCTTTGCAAGCACCGAAGCAATTCTCAACTCCCAAAGTAGTTGAAAGCACATCCAGATAGCCAATCTCAGGCTTCTTATCGAATACGCAGCTCGGAAAGTTTGAACAATGTACATTAATGCATTTATCCTGCTCGTTGCCATAGTTGTTATTCCAATCCTGCAGCATTGGCGGTGTTCCGCCTGCCAGCAGTAATGCCTGCATGCTCAGCGCACCCATAACATCCATCTCACAGGCGCTTGGTTTGCCTCTCATGCCCATCATACTCATGGGCAAACAGGTCGCAACTCCATAATCAGTCTCAACCGCGTCCCAGCACTGAACGGCTGAGGCTGTGCATTCATTTTCGTCAACGTATGCTTCTATTGCTATACTCAGCCTAGCCTGATGATCGATCTGCTCAGCAGTTGCCTGCTCGTTCATATTGCCATATTCTTCAAACTCAGCAATTTTCGCATCAATCAATGATTGATCTGAGATCGAACGGGCATGATGAAGAATCATCGACATGTCAACGACAGATATATTAATACCAGCTCGCTGCAGCAGCTTCTCACTATATCTCACGGTATGGAAGGCATCTGGTCTAGCACCTATGGCTGCTATTCTGGCATTAGTCAGTCCCTTCACTACATCACATACAGCTGCGAACTTATTAACATCAGCTTCAAACTCAGGACTATTTACAGAGCAGGTATGTCGATCAGTCAAAGAATACTTGATACCACACTGGCGGAAATTATTACAGACTGAGATCTTGCCGCAGAAAGCGTCACGTCTGTTTGCCAAGTCAAGCTTATTCAGATCATCGTTACTGGCCTGAATCAGGATTGGCACATTGAGCTTCGACTGCAGCACTGCCTCAGTTACGCTTAGTTCATCACCAAAATTGGGCATGCTGATTATAATGCCGTCAATTTCATCTGAATGCTTGCGAAATAGTTCAGCGCATTTACGGGCATCCTGAATTGTTTCAACACCTCCACCTTTTGTGTCGGTTTCAGTTAGCGAGAAGCTCTTGTGTCCCCACTTAGTTAGACAAGAGATCAATTCCTCGCGACCTGCCGAAACGACATGATCAGGGAAAAATGAACGATTACACACGATTAATCCAAATGTAGCCATGTTAATACACCTCTCAATTTCTATTTGTTTATCATTACACGCTTTACTGCTTGATCCCAGCCATGTGATAACTCTGCAACCTTCTGACTGGACATTTTGGGTAAATAGGTCCGGCCGGCCTGCTGCCAGGCGGTTATTTGATTATGATCCCGGAAGAAACCAAGCTTAAGTCCACCCATATACGCTGAGCCCAGAGCGGATATCTCCTGTGCTATGCTGCAGCGTACCGGGCATCCAAGGATATCTGCCTGGAATTGCATAAGCACCTGACTGCGTGTAGGTCCTCCGTCTACCCTAAGCTCAGCAAGCCTATTTCCCATTGCCATGACGACAGCGTTATTCTGATAGGCTATCGATTCGAGGGCCGCTCTGGCAATATGTCTCTTTGTAGTGCCACGCGACATACCTAACAACGCAGCTCTGGCCTCACTGTCAAAATACGGAGCTCCCAACCCGGCAAAAGCCGGTACAAGATAAACGCCGTCTGATGATTTTACCTGCTCAGCCAGCTCATCTATCTCCTGCGGACTGGAAACCATTTCAACTTCATCGATCAACCATTTGAGCGTATCCCCGGAGCTTGTGACATTACCCTCCAGCACATAGCTTACTTCATCCTGCCAGCCCCAGGCCAACGATGCCGCGATACCCTCAGGCGGATCCTTCATGGTTTTACCAACATTAAGCATTATGCTTGAGCCTGTGCCATATGTAGCCTTAGCCATACCTGGCTTAAGACAACCCTGACCGAAAAGAGCGGCGTGGGAATCACCCATAACACCTGCGATTTTAAGACTCTTGCCCGTCAAGTCATCTTTGGTCTGACCAAAAATGCTGTCAGAAAAAACAATCTCCGGCAGACATTTGACCGGTATGTCAAACAACTCGCAAAGATGCTCATCCCATTGCAGTTTCTTAAGATTAAACAGCTGTGTTCTGCTGGCATTTGAATAATCCGTTTTGAAAGCTTCGCCACCAGTCAGACGGAAAACGAGATAGCTGTCAACCGTGCCGATGCATGCTTCGCCATTTTGCGCCTTCTGTTTAAGTCCAGGAATATGCTGCAGCATCCAAGCTGCTTTTGCAGCTGGATAGTATGCTGACAATGGCAGACCTGATGTTTTGCGAACATCCTGCGAATGTTCCTTGAGATTGTCACATATTTTGGCTCCGCGCTGGCATTGCCAAACAACTGCAGGAGCGAGCGGTCTGCCTGTTGCTCTATCCCAGGCTACCGTTGTTTCGCGTTGGTTGCAGATCGATAATCCGGCAATATCACCTTCCAGAACATGAGCTTGCTCTACCATTAATTTTATTAGTTTGAGCACATTCTGCCAAATTTCCTCTGCGTCATGCTCAACCCAACCTGGCGCAGGATAGAATTGCTTATGCGCCAGAGAGTCTTTTGCCTTGATGAAGCCATGCTCATCGACAAGCAGTGCTTTTGTACCGGCGGTACTCTGATCTATCGCTAAAATGAAGGACATACTTACTACCTCTTGCTGATTATTTGTGCTTTTTCCTATTTGAGCAGCTCTTGTGCTGGTGCTTTTGTTTATTTGAGCAACTCTTGTGCTGTCGAGGTGATGTTATCTGCGGTCAATCCATAGTGCTTAAACACCTCAGAGCTGGATCCGGTTATGATGTTCTCATTTGGCAATGCGATCCGGCGAAGCTTCTTAGGTTCATTCTCAGCGAGCAGAGATGCGATAATACTGCCAAGACCACCGTTGACGCTATGTTCCTCAACAGTTATCACAGCCTTACAGCGCGAGGCTGTTTCAAGAATTTTCCTCTCATCCAGCGGCATTAATGTGTGAACATCAATAACAGCTGCCGAAATTCCCATATCATGCAGTTTACGTCCAGCCTGAAAAGCGTGCCAGACAGTTTCGCCGCATGCGAAAATCGCGATATCCGAACCATGCATCAGCTCAATTGCTTTGCCTATCTCAAATTCCGGTTGCAGGCCACTATCGCCCTCAGGGCCATATAGATCAGGAACAGCTCCTCTGCCCATACGCACATAAACGGGACCAAAATGCTCTGTCAAAGCTGCTGTCATCTGTTTTGTCTGCCAGGCATCAGCCGGCAGGATCACTGTCAGACCAGGGATAGCAGTCATTGTCGCGATATCCTGCAGACTATGGTGGCTCGTACCAAGCGCGCCATAGCTGACGCCGCCGGATATACCTATAACCTTGGCGTTGCTGCCAGAATAGGCAATATCAACCTTGACCTGTTCAGCGCTTCTCATTGAATAAAAGCATGCCGGTCCCGCTACAAAAGGCTTAAGTCCAGCGTTTGCCAGGCCTGCAGCCAATCCGACACAGTTTTGCTCGGCTATACCAACCTCTATAAACTGGTCCGGCAGCTCAGCTGCGAAATCTCCCAGCATAACTGATCCGCGAGAATCAGTACATAGAACTACAATGCTTTTATCAGTGGTGGCTTTTGCCAGGATTTCCTGTGAAAAAGCCTGTCTACAAGGAATACTCATTACTCTGCCTCCTGCTGCTTCAAATCTGCCAATGCCTGTTCAAGCTGCTCGGCAGTTGGTACACCATGATGCCATTTAGCGACATTCTCCATGAAGGAGACGCCTTTTCCCTTGGTGGTTTTGGCGATGATCATGCGTGGCTTGCCCTCTGATCGTGCTGTCTGATTCAAAAGCTCGATCAGCCCCTGTATATCATGCCCATCAGCTTCATATGTCTCCCAGCCAAAAGCCTCCCATTTGGCCTTGAGCTGCTCTAGCTTCATAACATCCTCTGTCGAACCACTAATCTGAAGACCATTTCTATCAATAATCGCTGTCAAATTGTCGAGTTTGTAATTCGCTGCCGACATTGCGGCTTCCCAAACGCTGCCTTCTGCAAGCTCGCCATCGCCCATCAACACAAAGGTACGATAGCTTCTGCCTGTTTTTTTTGCTCCCAGTGCCATACCGGTTGCAACGGATAATCCATGACCAAGAGCTCCCGAACATATTTCCATTCCGGGGACTTTGTTTGTTGGGTGGCCTATCAGTCTTGAACCATATTTGCTGAATGTTTTCAGCTCCTCCTCAGGGAAGAACCCCAAGTTCGCCAAAACACAAAGATACCCTTCTACTGAATGACCCTTACTGAGGACAAACCTGTCCCTGTCAGGCCATTTGGGATCCTGCGGTCTGACGTTCATAACGCCATAGTATAGTGCCGTCAGGATATCCACGCTTGAAAGCGAGCCCCCCGTATGACCGGTCTTGGCCTCGTAGATCATGTTCAGAAGCTTCGACCTTGTTCTGGCCGCGATTTTTTTGTAATTTGTTGTTGACATATTTACCTCCTGAGCTGGCAGCCGGTGAAGACGATCAGCTGGAATATTGTTTGATATTTTTAATTTACGCTGCGTTTCTCTGCTGCAGTGCGATCTTCTTCTGCATTTCACCCTGCATCTGGTCTATGATAACAGCTAGAACAACGACTGTTCCCTTAATGACCATCTGCCAGAACTGGGAAACACCCATCATGACCATACCATCATTAAGAACAGTTATAACCATCATACCGATAATTGTGCCGCCTATTGAGCCAATACCTCCTGATAGTGACGTACCACCAAGTACAGCTGACGATATCGCGTTCATCTCATAGCCATCACCAGTAGCAGGATGTGCTGCTCTAAGCTGGGATGTAACTATAAGACCACATAGCGCACAGCATAATCCACCAAACATATACACAAAAAGCTTGATTCTATCAGTTCTGACACCCGATAATCTAGCGGCCTTCTCATTACCGCCGACAGCATATATACGCATACCAAGCGATGTTTTCTTGATTATATACCAAGCAATTATGGCTATGCCGAAGAAAATAAATATTGATACAGGCATATCGATGGCAGGTACAGTTTTGGACCCCAACCAGTCAAAGCCTTGATTGCCAAGTTCTTCCTTACCGATTAGATTGGGGAACGTAGCGCCTCCGTTTCTAAGCATCGCGAAACCTCTGCAAATTTGCTGTGTTCCCAGAGTTGCGATAAAAGGAGGCACCTTAAGGTAGCTTATCAAAACCGCGTTCACTAACCCAATCAGTACACACATAACAGTAACGATCAGAATAATCATCGGAATACTGAAGTATACAGTTATTCCAAGCGAATTAAGCACGAGCCCTTGATTAATCAAACCGCCGGCGATCATACCAGATAGGCCAACCATAGAGCCGACCGACAGATCAATTCCGCCTGTTAGCAGAACCATCGTCATACCAACAGCCAAAAGCCCATAGATCGAGGCATGCTTTACCATTAGAACGATACTCGACCAAGAAGTAAAATTAGGCGCCGCGAAGCTGAAAAAAATCAGAAGCAGGACAAGAGCTATAGCTGTTCTTGATTTGAGCAGCAGCATGCCCAGTGATTGTTTTTTAATCAAACTGTTTCCCATATGTTTCTACTCCATTCTATAAATTACTCGTCAGGCCGTCCGATTCTTCTTACCGGCAGTCGATGCGATTATCAAAGCTTCCTCACTGATTTCACTACCAGAGAATTCAGCGGTAAGCTTACCCTCTGACATGACGATCACACGATCGCAGACCGCGATAATTTCTTTTAGCTCTGAACCAACAAAAACAATTCCCATACCACCTGCGGCAAATCTTCTCATAATTCTGAATACATCCGCCTTGGCTCCAACATCAATACCTCTTGATGGTTCATCAAGTAATATTACTTTTGGCTCAGAGAGAATCGATTTACCTATTACTACCTTTTGCTGATTACCACCCGACAAGCTTGTAATCAGGTTCTTTACATTTGAGACCTTGATAAATAAGTCCTGGACGATCCTATTTACGTCAGCAGACATTGATTTTCTGCGAAGCCTGCCATATTTTGTATACTTCCTGGCACCTGTTAGCACTAAGTTATCCTCGACTGTCATTGTCTGTACTAGACCGCCAGATTGTCTGTCCTCAGGAACCAGTGTTAATCCTTGCGCTATCCTTATACCGACGCCTTTTCCCGGTAGCTTCTGTCCATGAAGATATATGCTGCCACTGCTCTCGGGATGCAGACCCATGATACATTCCATTGCTTCTGTCCGTCCTGCTCCCATGAGACCATATATGCCCAGAACTTCACCTTTATGCACGGTGAAATCAATGTGATCAACAATGTAGCCACCACCCATTTTTGGCAATGCCAGGTTTTCCACACGCAGAACTTCCTGCTTATCACCGGCATATGGTATTTTCTCAACATCTATTGATGTATCGCCTACCATCTGACGAACGATCCAGCCTACATCGATATTTTCTACCTTGTCATCAGCGACTCTGCTGCCATCACGCAATATAGTTACATAATCACCAATTCTAATTATTTCTTCGAGTCTATGAGATATATAAATGATCGCTATATTTTGCTTCTTCAGCTCTGATATAAGATCAAAAAGAATTTCAACTTCAGCATTGCTTAATGAGGATGTTGGCTCATCCATTATCAATACTCTCAATTCACGCTGGAGCATTGTTTTTGTGATTTCAATTATTTGCTGCTGTCCGACTCTGAGATTCTGCATATTTTCTTGAGGGTCAACAAATAGCTTCATTTTTTCAAGTGCTTCACGAGCAATTTTTATCTGCTTTTTTCTATCGATACTTAAGCCCTTATTTATCTCTTTCCCAACAAACATGTTCTCAACAACAGTCATATTAGTGAACAGATTAAGCTCCTGATGAATTATGCCAATGCCATGATCAGAAGCTTCTCTTGTATTGTGAAAGCTAACAGAGTTGCCATCGACCTCAATAGTACCTTCTGTTGGCTGTTCTATTCCCGCAAGGATTTTCATCAAGGTCGATTTTCCAGCTCCATTCTCACCAATCAGAACGTTGACCTTGCCTGCATACACCTCAAAATCAACATTTTTCAAAGCTGTCGTACCAGGATAGACTTTTACAATATTTTGTGCACGGATCACTATTTCAGGAGTATTGCTCATTTTCAATCACCTGCCTCTTTTAGCTGAACCGGTATCATCTGAATTTTTTCAGGCTCGCTATTATTCTGCCAGGTAAAGGCACCCACAAAGTCATATTCTGTGCCGATTTCCCATTCAATTCCATCAATGACCGTTTCGCTAACTGCCTTATTGAATGCCCCAGTAAGATTCGCATATTCTACTTGATTTGAGAAATCATCGAACTTAATAAAGTCCGTAAAATCTCTAAGTGTATTTGTTCTAAATACAGGTCCAACCTGCATTGTCAGATCTGCTTCTCCGTCATATGGTTCAAGATCCAACAATACTGTACCCGCTTTAAGCTCAGTATTGACTTTAACTATTTTTGCTTTGCCGGCTATACCAAAATTCCACGCACTTCCAGCTTGCTGAGCCCTGCGGCCATATTTCTCACCTGCCACATCGACATCAGCCTCAACTGCAGCCAACACCTCTACCGCGTCAGATGATCTATCTATTATATTTTTAACGACCTTATCCCAGTTTTCTTCACGATAAGCCTCTGCACTATATTTAAGCTGATCACCTGCAGGCCCCTCCGCTTCCAGATCAGAATGTCTAACAATAACGCATCCATTTAGAACTGGAATCAACAAACAAACCATCAGGGCCGTCAGCAAATATCTCTTAATTCTTGTTTGAGCTTTCATATTCATACCATCCTGCTTCACAGAATAAATGAGAATCACCGTCGCAGACACTAGCTCGTAATAACAGCCAACCAATAAACCCTTCGGCTTCCTAGTACTTGCGCATATACGATCGGTGATTCTCACATTCAGACATATCTAGGTTAGTTTTTGGTGTTTATTTCAACATGAAATTATCAAGACTCTCAGCATTATCTTTTGTTATAAGTACACAATCCATAAGCTGCTTCTCATCTACACCTGTTGAACCGGTTTTTATCAGCTTATCTGCCTGCTCAACAGCCATCTTGGAAATTTCAGCGATTGGCTGCAGTGCTGTCGCTTTGATCTCATCACGAAGGATCGAGTCTCTGACGTCGTTGCTTCCATCAAAACCAACAACTATAACATCATCTAGACCAGCCTTGAGCAAAGCTTCCATCGCACCCATGGCCATTGTGTCATTGCCACAGATAACGCCCTGGAACTCGCCCTTTTTCGACTGAATAATCGATTCCATTATTTCAAAAGCTTCCGTCTGGCTCCAGCTTGCGCTCTGTTGTTCAACCATTTTTAGACCTTCATATTGATCAAGCACTTCATGGAAACCCTGTGAACGGACACCGGCATTTGTATCAGATTCAAGTCCGAGCAGTTCAACATATCCACCCTCTTCACCAAGAACACTTACAAACTCCTCGGCAACCAACTGCGATCCCTGATAGTTATTGGAAACGATCTGAGCTGCAGCAACACCGGTAACATTGATTTCACGATCAACCAGGAATGTTGGGATACCAGCATCGAGAGCTCTCTGTATAGGAGCTACTGAGGCGTCAGCACCTGCATTATCACAGATAATAGCTGAAGCGCCACGTGCAATCGCTGTATCGAACATTTCATTTTGCTTAACAGGATCATCATCATGTTGCATGCTTATAACTTCATAACCAAGCTCAACAGCTTTGTCAGAAGCAGCATCAGCTACTGTTTTGAAATACGGATTCGAATGTGAAGGTGTGATAATAGCAATCAAATTTGATCCGCCCTCATCTCCGCCTTCAGTAGTCTCAGCAGGGGTTTCACTTGTTTCTTCCGGGGCAGCGGTGGTTTCAGCAGGTGCTGCAGTTGTGGTGGTACTTTCTGTTCCTCCGCAAGCGGTCAACAGACCAAACACCATCACTACTACCATAACCAGTGACAGAACTCTAAACTTCTTCATTTTTGTTCCTCCCTTTCATCATATAAAACTTTTTAGCAACTATTTCTAAATATAGCTGCAGTCAAACTAATTCAGCTTGATACAGATAGAGAAAATGTTAACAATCGACTTGTAAATTTAAACAACATTAATCAGTTATCTTGCTAGCCCGATGTGCTTATAATACAAATTTGTCGAAACAAAGTCAAGATTGTATTTTATTTATTTTATATAAAATTTCTATACAACTTTAAAATGGCAGAAAAAAGCTATGGTAGCGACAAGCGTAGGCAGACGCAGGCAACCGGGTGTAACCGCGGGCAAACGCAGTC
>CAZSLR010000041.1:9155-12579 GCA_964607635.1 uncultured Oscillospiraceae bacterium | reverse complement strand
GGTATTATAGCAAATTTTTATACATATCTGTGTCGATTTAAGATATTCATATGTTGATCATAATCGATTTGCTGCTAATATCCACTTATCCAGACGCAAGTGACTTGGAGGAACCGTCTCATGAGTAAAATCACAATGACTAAACAGTATCTCTGCTTCCCGGCCGCCTTCAGCGGACGTGAGGTCTCGATAAGAATAAAATCAGCCGATAAGCTTATTCAGGAAATAAGTCTCTGGATATCGCCTGAGTATACCAATATCTTCGACAGACCTGGCTTTATGGGCTGGATAGACCTGTCAGATTATCAAGGACAGGAGATCACGATAGAAGGCGATCTTACTGAAGAGTGGCTGGAATCATTGTATCAGGATGACCGTAAGCCAACAGTTATCGACAGGGGTGAACGGCCGCAGATTCACTATACAGCCAGCCAGGGCTGGATCAACGATCCCAATGGTTTAATAATCTACGATGGAATCTACCATCTGTTTTATCAGTACAATCCTTACAGTAAGAGCTGGGGCAATATGCACTGGGGACATGCGTCAAGCAGTAATCTGGTTGATTGGCAGGAGCATGATCCCGCAATCTTCCCTAATGAGTTTGGCGTAGCCTTCTCCGGCTGCGCAGTTACTGACAGCAATAATATTTCAGGACTGGGCAAAGATGCGATTCTTCTCTACTACACAGCGTTTCAAGAAGGTAGTTCATCCTTTCCTGAGTCTGTTTCGACCATCAGACGTTATTATTCTACGAATCACGGATCAACCTTTCATCATGACCCTGATTTTTGCATTGCTCAGATAACGCCTGGAAATCGTGATCCGAAAATTTTCTTCCATGATGAAACAGGCAACTGGATCATGGTTCTTTTTCTTGAGAAACATGAATTCGCGATTCTAAAATCTACTGATCTCAACAACTGGTCTGTAATTCAGAGATTTTCGCTTGAGGATGCCTGGGAATGTCCTGATCTGTTTCGACTTAACGATCCAATGACAAATAAGCCCCATTGGGTGTTCTGGTCAGCAGATGGTTTCTATTATATCGGCGATTTCGATGGCCAGTCTTTTACCAATATAAGTGGCAAGAAACAGTCATCGGTCACACCTCTGCCCTATGCAGCACAGACCTTTTTCAACACAGCCAACCGTGTGATCAGCTTAAGCTGGCTGCGAACAGCCAATTACTACTCGCCCTATACCGGTATGATGTCACTTCCAAAGGAACTAACGCTGCAGCGATCCGAATCCGGTCTGATCCTGGAACAGCGCTTCGTCAGAGAGATCTGTTCCAGGCTTGATACAACCGCGCGCAACACGCTGACTGATCGCTTCGATCATGTGCATATAGGTGGTGCTTTCCAACTGAAGTTTGAAATTGATCGTGGTATCGCACCTTCTGATCCGGATACTGCTGAGGTCGATATCCTTGAACGTAAGCTAATGCTTGATTTCCGTTCTAGAACTTGCACAATAGGAAATACGGTTTTTCGTTTGCCTAACAAAAAACAGCTTGATTTTGATATTTTTGTTGACCACGGAGTTATCGAGATTCTTGTGGACTCAGGCACGATTTATGCGGCTACAGAATTTTACTTCGCCAGCTTGACAGGAAATATTCGCATGATCGCAAGCTCAGGCAATATATTCAGAAACATTGAGATCAATGATTTTGTGCGTAACAAGGATTCCGGGGAAGATAGCGGCATTTAGTATATAATTAGACGAATAATAATTATTGAAAACATGTCGATCTAATTCGATTCCATAAGAAATTGGAGGCGATTTAATGAAGATACTGTTTATTTCTGTTCATGGAGACCCACTAGCTAAACTTGGCAGCGCTCAGGCTGGCGGCCAGAATAATTATGTAAGGCAAATAACGGTAGCTTTGGAGAGACTTGGTCACCAGATAGATGTTGCGACTCATTGGAACAATAAGAAAAACAAAGTGACCTCATTCTATGGCCAGAATATTAAAGTTCTGCGGATAGCAGCCGGACAACGCAAATATGTTAAGAAGGATATGATGTTCGAACTTCTGCCGGATTTCTTTTCAGAGCTGGAGCAGAAAACTGACTTGTCATCCTATGATCTTATTCATACTAATTATTGGCTTAGTGGTACTGTTGGCTTGATGATCAAAGAAAAATATCACAAGCCTCTAGTGCATACATCGCATTCTCTTGGCCATGTCAAGGCGCGTGTAACCGGTATCCGCGATGAGAATAGACTGAAAATGGAGAATACTATTCTGCGCACAGCAGATCGTGTCATAGCTACAACGAACGATGAGAAAACTAAAATCGGGAAAATAACACATGAGAACAGCTATGTCGATATTGTGTCGATTGGAGTAAACGATGCTTTTGTCGATTCTGGCGAGAGAATCATGCCTGAGCAGACAAGCTTCATGTTCACAGGCCGACTCAACCAGGCAAAAGGTATTTACGTTCTGTTCGAGGCTTTTGCCAGATATCTTGAGATGGGTGACTCTTCTGCCAGACTAACTATCGCCGGCGGTGGTCCTGAGGATTTCGACGAACGTGGCTGCTGCGTACCGCGATCTTCAAGATTGAGAGCTGCACTGGAGCCGATTCGTGACAATGTGGATATCATCGGGCCGAAATCACAGCAGGAGCTGGCTGGTTTATACAAGGACAAGACAGCCCTGATAGTACCTTCTTACTATGAGTCCTTCGGCATGGTAGCGTCAGAGGCACATGCAGCCGGATTGCCGGTTATTGCCTCACGTGTCGGTGGACTTAAGGATGTTGTTGCAGATAATGAGACAGGGCTGCTGTTTCGCAATAAGAACTTCGTTGAGCTGGCGCAGTGCATGAACAAGCTTGCTTCTGACAGAGATCTTAACCTTCGGATGGGTGAAGCGGCAGTCAAGCGTGCTTATGAGGTTTTTAACTGGGGACCGATCTCTAAACAGCTGGAGAGCATTTATGAATCAGTCATTAAGTAGAAAATACGCAAACATTTTGGCGACAGATCTTGATGGCACATTAGTAGGTGATGACTTTGCCTGTGATAATCTGTTAAGCTGGATGCGAAGCGAGCTGAGAGATTTCGGGCTTGTCTATATAACAGGCAGACATCTGGATTCTGTTCGTGATCTAATTAACGAGAGGTCACTGCCTTGGCCTGATCTTCTGGTTTCAGATGTGGGGGCTCAGATCTATGTAGGCGCTGCTTTGCAAATTGATATGACCTGGCAGCAGATGATGACTGTAGATTGGCAGCCTGAGCGGATTCGCCAGATAGCTGCGAACATAAACGGACTGAAGCAGCAGAGCCTGCCCAATGATAGCAGAGTATCCTTTTATTCAGACGGCAGCGTTCCAGCTGAGCAGCTGCGTAATCGCCTACTGGCTGAAGGGTTAAGCTTCAACTACATCTTCAGCTCTGATCG
>CAZSLR010000041.1:2929-9055 GCA_964607635.1 uncultured Oscillospiraceae bacterium | reverse complement strand
TGGTGAGCCGCATCATTTGCTGGTTGGTCGCACCAATACCGATCGTGAAGTCCCAGATCGATCTTCAGGCTATGCGCCAGATCGTCAGTATCAGTCGCGAGGGCGGCAGCGTATGCCTATTCCCTTCCGGCAACAGATCCTTTACCGGTGCGGAGCTTCCCATTCCCGAAGCTACTGGCAAGTTGATCAGGCATATGAAATGCAATGTGATTTTTTATCGCTTCGAGGGCGGTTACCTGACATCGCCACGTTGGGGCAGACACGATCGGCGCGGCACTCTAAGTGGCCGTGTTGTGAAGGCAATGTCGGCGCAAGAAGCAGCAGCAATGTCCCCTGCTGACCTGAATAGACTTGCATCAGAGCTGCTTCAGGCTGATCCTTATCAGAATAATATCCCGGCAAAAGTAAGCTTCCGTGGACGCAAACTCGCTGAGCATCTTGAGAGAGTGCTTTTCATTTGCCCAGCATGCACTGGCATCTCAACATTGAAATCCTCAGGCAACAATATTACCTGCACAAGCTGCGGCTTCTCTGCTGAATATTTAGAGAACGGCTGGCTAAAAGGATCAGACATCAGCTCGCAGCAAATTATCGACAGATTGCCTCACACATCTGCCTTTGACAAATTCCAGCAGAACTGGCTCGATAAGCTGCTGTCAAATCCTGCTAAACGTATTGCTTATTTATCTGACGCTCTTTTTTGTGATTTGGATGAACGGCTGATCAGAACCTCAAGAGCTAAGCATAATAATCCAATGATCTCAGGCACGCTGCGTCTTATGAGTGACCGTCTTGAAATCGAAAACTCAAATGGCAAGAAGATGTCTTTTGCCATTTGTGATATGGGTCGTCTATCTGTACACGGCCCTCAGGTTTTGCAGTTCTACGATTCCTGCAGCGATGCCGTTTACGAGCTCAAATCTGACAAGCCTCGCTCAGCCTATAGATATCTTGTCGCTATTGATATGCTTAAGAAGTACTGCAATGAAACCAAGGAGGAAGTGGTCTAATGGATTTTTCGTCAGCAAATACTCTGCTCTGGTCAATTATCGTGCAGGGAGGTGCTTTGTCGCTTCTTCTTCTGCTGGGAAATCTTCTTAGACGCAAGGTGCCGCTGTTCCGGAGGAGCCTGCTGCCAACAGCAGTTATCGCTGGATTTATTGGACTGTTGCTAAGACAGACAGGAATCATTAAGCTTGATATTTTTTTCATGGAGTCTGTTACCTACCATATGATAGCTATCGGCTTCATAGCGATTGGCTTACGTATTCCCAAGCTTACAGCTGAGGAGAAACAAAATAAAACAGTTATGCGTGATGGTACTAACACTGGCCTTCTGATCGTTTCGAATTATCTTTTGCAGGGTGTTCTGGGACTTGCGATCATGCTGGTATTGTCATTAACGCTCATGCCAGATATATTCACTGCCGCAGGGTTGCTGCTGCCGCTTAGCTATGGACAGGGACCTGGACAGGCCAATAATATCGGAACCTCATATGAGGTTGGATATGGATTCGTGGGTGGCGCCAGCTTCGGTCTAGCGCTGGCAACCATGGGCTTCCTCTGGGCAAGCATTGGCGGGATCATCTATATCAATTATCTCAAGCGAAAGAACAGATTCGTATGCCAAAGTGATAATTATGCAGGACGGCAAAATCAACCGCCAGTGGAAGATCCTGATGAGATACCTCTATCGGAGGCAGTAGATCGCTTTACGATCCAGATAGCTCTGATTCTAGGTGTATACCTTGTAACATATCTTCTGTCTCACGGTTTGATTACGCTTCTGGGCAGCACTCCAAGTCTTGCCGGTTTGCAGAAAACGCTGGCGCCTCTGATCTGGGGCTTCAACTTCCTGATCGGCTCATCACTAGCTCTGCTGCTGCGAGGCAGCTTCAGCTTCCTGCGCCGCAAGAAAATTATGACTCACCAATACCCCAGCAATTATCTGCTCAATCGAATTGCCGGTTTTGCCTTCGATTTCATGATCGTCGCAGCGATTTGCGCGATTAAAATTGAGGCCTTAAGTGGACTCTGGGTTCCTTTTATTTTGCTAAGTCTTGCTGGCGGCATCTTCACACTTTACTACAATATCAAAATGGCAAAAATCGTATATCCTGAGTATGAGCTGGAGGGCATGCTGTCGATGTATGGCATGATGACGGGAACCGTAAGCACCGGCATACTCCTGCTGCGTGAAGCAGATCCGCATTTCCGCACTCCGGCCTCATTGAATCTCGTTACAGGCAGCTCAGTTGCCATTATCGTAGGGCTGCCGTTATTGATTATGGTGGGACTTGCTCCTCAGTCACAGATTTTCGTTTATATAACTATCGCGGCCTGTGCTGTTTATGCCGGAGTATTAAACTACATACTCTTGAAAAGAAGCAAGGAGCGCCGCCGGCACTCCTTGGAGAAATAACTGTAATGCTTGAAGCCTATTTGCCAGACATGGCAGGTAGGCTTATTGCTTAACTTAATTTACTATCTTATATCACGTACGACTGTTTCAGGCGCCTTATCCAGGACAAATGGATCTGCCAGATATGACCTGAACAGCTTAAGACCTGACGCGAAATAAAAACCGTCACAGATGCGCTCATCAGTCACAAATGTATAATCTATATACTTCTTGCGAATGACGTTACCGGCCCTACTAAGTTCGTTTTCATAACGTTTGGCACCGAAGGCCATAAACACAGGGATATTGCCGAAGTTGTATAGATGATGAAATACAGGCGGTATTCCTAGCGACCCCATCGATGTAACAAACATCGACCCGTGAAATGGACTAACACGCAGCAGAAATCCCGGCAGCAATCCAAAATAGTCTAACAGCTTGAGCAGCCAGACTGTGAACTTCTTGATTAGTCCAGGAATATAATTAATGATCCTTGCGGCAGCATCGAAATCATTCTCCTTATCGGCAAAAGCTTTGCCGAGGGCATCCTCGAAGCGTTCGTAGACTTGTTCGGCAGTGTCCTCAGGCTCGAAGAAAATTTTAATGACAGTATCGCCAACTCCTTCTCGCAGGGCTTCTTTTACCACCATATTTACTTCTACCCTGTCACGACTGAATATTTTCTGCCCGGAAATAAAACGATTTACCGCAGGCTTTTGAGATACCATTCTGATATACGATGCGAGCAGAACATGCAGCATACCGAATCGCTCGAGACCGTCTCTGCGCTTGGTACGGATATAGCGGTCAGCGCCGCTAGTTTCAAACTTGTCCATCAGTAAATTTTGTGCGTCAGTTCTGCTGACCATGATATAGGGAGACACCATATCATATGGTGTCAGACTTCTGACTCTGCGGCCGTCTGCTCTGTCTCCCAATCTTCTGCGATACTTAGTCATCTTCATATTCCCCTGCAATCTGAGTCTGCTTTTTCTGATGCTAATTCAAGACTGAATGCAACCCCCGCAACAGTCAACTCAGTATTCTCTGTCTAAATCTACCAGATTGCGGCCCGGTTTGCCAGTTACCAGATAGTTCTTGATATTTTCACTCAGAATATCCATAACGCGCGGAACATAGTCGTGAGTCATACCAGCGTTATGGGCGGTTATTATTACCTGGTCCATATCCCACAACGGGCTGGACATTGGCAGGGGCTCTGTCTCAAAAACATCCAGGCCTGCGGCGGCGACCTTGCCGCTGATCAGAGCCTCGACCAGAGCTAAGGTGTCAGTGGTTCCGCCGCGGCCAACATTAACGTAAACCACATCGTCTCTCATAAGAGCAAATTCCGGTTCGGTGATTATATGTCTGGTTTCGGCAGTAAGCGGCAAAATGTTGACTACATAATCACATTGAGGCAGAAGCTCATGAAGCTGCTCTGTCCGATACATTGTTTCAACATGCTCGCATTCAGCACCACTGCGGCTAAGACCAATAACACGCATACCTAACGCTTGCGCTGCCGCTGCTGTTCGCCTACCGATCGTACCAACACCTAGTATGCCAAGCGTTCGTCCATGCAGACCTGGCAGAGGCTTGACCATATCCCATTCGTGACGAAGCTGAGAACGCAGGCTGCACTGCAGTCTTCTGCTGAGAGCCAGTAAGAACATAAGTATGACCTCAGTAATTGAGTGCTCATGTACACCACTCGAATTGGTCAGTGCTATTTGCCGATCGGCCAATCTGGCAAAAGGCATCGAATCTACGCCTGCTGACCAGACATGGAGCCATTGCAGATCGTTTGTGTCTGCAAGAATAGCTTCAACTAATTCACTATCGACGAAGCCCGTAATAATCTCAGCACTTCTCAGCAGCTTGAAATCAGATCTTGTTTGCTCACCACTTAGGATCTCCCATTGCGGCAGTATCCCTTCAATCTGCTGATGCTGCTCAGAGCTTAGCTTCTCAGTAATTACTATCCTTCTCATAATCAATAAAGACCAATAGTTTCAGCAACATCTACAACAAACATAATGCCTCGCCCGGGCTGATCCAGGCCAATTGAACTTCTTATTGCTGTGGTTATTGAATCTGTACGTGGTTTATCGATTATCATCAGGACGATCTCTTTTTCAGGTTCAACGACCATCGCGAAGAGCTTACTGGTTTCGTGCATTCCTGCTCCGCGTGCATTGATGATCGTCGCTCCACGCGCGCCGGCCTGCTCCGCGGCTTCGATAACGGCTTCAGCATTGCCCCTGTCAACAATTACAAATACTGCCTGATGAGTATTTCCATTCATAACATCTTCCCCCTCGACCTTCTCACTTTGGCTGCAATTCCTTGAACCGAACAACTCATGTAAGGCAATCTTAAAAAGTATCCCGTGATTTGGTTTGTTTAATTTCAGCGTCTCACTAAGAGCCGCTTCGGCGGCTTTTGCCTGTGTGCCTGTAGCTGCCATGATTACGATTTCTCTTCTGACAGTAGGTATGTCGAGCCAGGTCAACATAGATCTGCCGACAGTGCCCTCACCCAGGCATATAGTACCTCCACCGATACCGGTCTGCTTACATATTTTAAGAACCTTGCTGCCTTTTCCATTATCAACAACGACCGTCAGAATATAAACATCCTGATCACAATAATCACCGTTGATAAGACCTTGACTCATCATGATTATATACCCTTCCTTGCTAATGTCTTGCGTCTGTAGATCAGACCAAGCAGCTGCAGTGTTATTATTGGTGTCAAAGCAACTAACGCAATTACACCAAAACCGTCTATCAATACACTTGCGCCATCAGTCGAGGCAGCTATCCCTTGCGTATAGGCCAGTACGAAGGTCGTTGTCATCGGCCCGGAGGCAACACCACCAGAGTCAAAGGCGATACCTACAAATAGCTTGGAGCCGGTATGCGCCAGTATAAGAGAGATGATATAGCCCGGCAGCAGAATGTGCCATAGCTGTAGGCCGGGTATCTGCGTTCTTGCGACCGAAAGCGCGATTGCCAGGCCGGCAGCTATTGAAAGCGCGGCCAGAACTATTGGCTTACGAATCGAACCGCTGGTAACATCCTCTATCTGCTGCGTCAATACATGAACAGCAGGCTCAGCAAGCAGCGTCGCCAGCCCCAAAATAAAACCAATTAGTATCATCAACAGTCTGTTGTCGCTCTCCGCAAGTGCTATACCGGCAGCTCTGCCGATATCCATGAAGCCGGCATTGACACCAGCCATAAATATCACAAGGCCTGCCCAGGAGTAGTAGAAGCCCTTGTTCATTCGACCTGCCTTGCGCTTCTTAAGCTTAAAAACGAAGGACTGCCCGACTATAAACAGTAAAAATAACGGAGCTATTGACATCGTAGAATTGAAGGCCTCGTTCGCGATCTCATTCAGAAAGGGATCCGCTAGCGAGCCGCCTGCAGACACAGCAGCATCAGCAAACGGTATCTCTTCCGGCTGACCCGCAAACAAACTCATAACCAGAACAGCTATGATCGCACCGGCAGATGCTATGGCCACAAGTCCGAAGCTGTCCTTCTCTGACGCTTTGCCGTTCTTCTTCATGCGCGCGATGCCCAACGACAGTGACAGCAAGAATGGCACAGCCATCGCGCCGGTCGTGGCTCCAGAAGCATCAAAAGCGATTGCCAGATACTCAGGTGTTACAAATATGCTAAGGACAAATATCAACAGGTAAAGTACCGTCAATA
>CAZSLR010000041.1:0-2829 GCA_964607635.1 uncultured Oscillospiraceae bacterium | reverse complement strand
GTGACAAAAAAATGCATTAATAAAACAATGACTATGACAGGAGCAACAGAAACCGCGACTTCACGCAGCTTATTCAACCATGCCGTCAATTATGAAACACTTCCTTTCGATTAGCCTAAGCTTGTACCAAAGATCTTGTTCAGATCAAACTTCGAAAGGATAAACCTCCGGTACCTCCTGTCCCAGATGACCCAGATAAAGCGTGTCATAGCCGATAACCGCCTCTTCGTCAGTTGGTATGACCATCGCGCGAAGTTGGCTGTTTTTGATATTGCTTGTTGCGAAAACTATTTCCTGACCTCGAATATTATTCTTCTCCTCATCTATCCGGAACTCCAGTGCAGGAAGATATTCTAAAATCAATCTACGCACATAGCCTTCATTTTCACCTAGACCTGCAGTAAATACGATGGCATCAGCATGCGGTAATGTAGCCCAATACTGTCCGATATATTTGGCAATGCGGTAGGCGTAGATTCTGATGGCTGCCTGCGCTTCCAGATCACCGGCTTGAGCGCGTTCACGTATGACCTGCATCATATTGGTATCAGCCAGCGCTTTGAGACCGCTCTCCTTATTCAGAGAATGCATGACAGCCTCATAGGCGTCGCCTTTTGCCAGGCCCTTATCTGCTGACAGGCTATTTGCCACATGACTGATCAGCGCGGGGTCAATATCGCCTGAGCGTGTGCCCATGATAACACCCTCAAGCGGTGTGAAGCCCATGCTTGTATCGACGGAGTGTCCGTTCTCGATTTTTGTGATGCTGCAGCCGTTGCCAAGATGAGCCGTGATACCGGAGAACTCCGATGAGGGCTTGCCCAAAATCGCTGCTGCTCGTTTGGCCACATACATATGCGATGTGCCGTGGAAGCCGAACTTACGAACACCAAGATCTTCATACCACCATGATGGCACAGCATATCTATATGCATAATCGGGCAGCGTACCATGGAAGGCTGTGTCAAAGACCGCGACCTGCGGGACATTTGGCAACAACCGTATACTCTCCTCGATACCAGTTAAATTAGGCGGATTATGAAGAGGAGCGATCGGAATCAGTCGGCGAATCTCATCTATTACATGCTGATCGATCCGGACGCTGCCAGAGTAGGTTTCTCCACCATGCACCACACGATGTCCAACAGCACATATATCATCCCGGTCAAAGCCCAGCTCGACCATCAGATCAAATATACCTAGAAGAGCCTCGCGATGATCGTGAATTGGTTTGACTGCACGCTGCTTGCTGCTGCCGCAATTCCACTTGAGCGCGCTCTTATCGGCATTGCCTATTTCTTCTGCCAAACCTTGCAGTACAGGGTCAAGCTTATTGTTTTCAGTCAAAGAAAAAAGATTGAACTTGGCAGAGGAGCTGCCGCAGTTCAGGACCATAATATACTTCGTCATAATCGACCTCCACGATATTATTGCAGGCACAGTCCAGTGTCTGTTCTATACCCTATGATGACCGCGCATGACTGACCTGAATTACTAATCATTCTACCATTGATTTCAGAACTATGGAAACCGCACTATCGTGATATAATGTCAAGATAGAGCATCGTCTATAAGCGGGTAGTCGCGGGAGCCAACAGCATGGATTTCAGAAAATTGATTCTCAGAGCTATATTGATAGCGTTTATCATAACCACGATATTTATCTGGATTGGCGTACCATACATACTAGCAGAGTCAGAATCCAGCGACACTCAAAATATAAATAATGAGGACCATGTTTCAGATATTCTAAAAGGGTTCTCAGAAAGAAGCCAGAACAAGCCGGTTATTATTATTGGTGATGACAGCTACTACCCACCGTACAGCTTCCTGGATAAAAGCGGCAATCCCGCCGGCTATAATGTCGAGTTGGCCAGAGCTGCCGGAGCTGCAATGGGCTATGATGTGATAATCCGCCTGAACAGCTGGGATAAGACCAGACAAGCGCTGGAGTCCGGCGAAATTGATGCGATCGCGGGCATGTTCTATTCAGAGCAGAGGGCGGAGCTATATAATTTCACGACCAGACACAGTACGACCAGCGGTGCCATTTTTGCCGCACGCGGCTATGAAATCAGCAAGATAGAAGAACTTGCAGGGCAGCGAGTGGCTGTGCAGAGCGCGGATATTGTCGAAGAAATTCTCACGGAACTGAATCGAGATCTAGAACTTGACATGGAGCTGATAAAAACAGCGTCTGTACGTGAAGCTCTTAATCTCGTTGAATCAGGCGTCTGTAACTATGCCGGACTGCTTAAGCTGCCGGCTTTGTATGAGATAGATAATTTAGACCTTAAGAATGTTGATGATCAGCAAATAGATTTTTTCAGTAATGATTATTGTATGGCAGTGGCAAAGGACAACGAAGATCTGGCAGCTATTTTAAACGGTGGTCTACAGATCATTAAGGCAAATGGTACATACCAGAAAATTTATGACCGCTGGCTGGGCGTATATGATCCGCTGAATATTGATCATTTGCTCGATCAATACAAATTGATACCGATCGCTGCCGCAGCTATTCTGACTATTGTCGCTATTTTCGGACTGATCCTGCAGGCAATTATCAGGAAGAAAACAAATGAGCTGGTTAGAATCAACGCTGATCTGATGGACAAGCAGGAGCAGCTCGAATATATAAGCAATCATGATGTGCTTACCGGATTATATAATCGCCGCTACTTCGAGAGCTTGATCCGCAGTTTGCCTGAGAAGGGTAAAACGCCACTCTGTGTAATTATTGGTGATGTTAACGATCTTAAAACAACCAATGATCAACATGGTCATCAGGCCGGCGATCAGTTGCTGGTCAAAGCAGCTCAGATAATG